>CP058414.1:827500-1097500 GCA_013391845.1 Pseudoalteromonas shioyasakiensis | reverse complement strand
TTTCGTGGCATGGAGCCAGTTATTCGAGAGCGTTTACGCAAACATTTACAACGCGGTAAAGTTGAAGTTTTCTTAAAGTTTGCTGCAAACCCAGCGCATGTTGGTGAGTTAACGATTAACGAATCACTCGCTGAGCAATTAATCAAAAGCGCACAATGGGTGCAAAACCAAAGCAATGGTGACATTAACCCTGTTGATATTTTACGTTGGCCTGGCGTTATGGAAGCCGAAGAGCTAGATATGGATAGCGTAAATACAGCACTGATTGCTGGGTTCGATGAAGTCATTGAAGATTTCAAACAAGCTCGCGGCGATGAAGGTGCGAACTTACAAGAAATGATTGCGACTCGCCTTGATGCAATTTTAGAGCAGGTTGCTATTGTTGAAAGCCACTTACCAGAAATCGCTAAATGGCAACGTGAAAAACTAAACCTAAAGCTTGAAGAACTAAAAACAGACATCGACGAATCTCGCCTTGAGCAAGAACTTATTTACCTTGCACAAAAACAAGATGTTGCTGAAGAACTTGACCGATTAAAGTCGCATGTTAAAGAAACCAAAAAAATCTTAACTAAAGGCGGCGCATGTGGTCGACGTCTTGATTTCATGATGCAAGAGTTTAACCGTGAAGCAAACACGTTAGCATCAAAATCTATCAACAGTGACATCACTAACGCTGCGGTAGAGCTAAAAGTGTTAATTGAGCAGATGCGCGAACAAATTCAGAATATAGAATAAACGCGTGATATAGCTTTTTATAAGACCCAGCACCTGCTGGGTCTTTTTTTTCATGAGGCTAAAAGCAGGCAAACTTGAGCACTTTTAGCGAAATAAAGTACAATAGATGAATTAAAGGCTTGGATTAGTGATAGTCCGAGCCTGTTTATTTTTTATTAGAGACAAATCATGGCGCAAACTCGCGGAAATTTATTTATCTTGTCAGCTCCATCAGGGGCTGGTAAATCAAGCTTAATTGGTGCTTTATTAAAGAAACACGGCGATATGAAAGTATCGGTTTCGCACACCACTCGCTCACCTCGTCCGGGTGAAGAAAACGGTGTGCACTATCATTTTGTTTCTGTGGATGACTTCAAAGCGCTAATTGAGAAAAATGACTTTTTTGAATGGGCGCAAGTTTTTGATAACTACTATGGTACATCTAAGCAAGCAATCGAAAGCCAACTTGCTGCAGGTATTGATGTATTTTTAGATATTGATTGGCAAGGTGCTCAGCAAATTCGTAAATTAGTAGATGATGTTGAGACTATCTTCATACTTCCACCATCAAAAGAAGAACTAGAATCACGTTTAAATAACCGTGGTCAAGACTCTGCTGAGGTAATCGCAGGAAGAATGGCGAAAGCACAATCAGAAACATCACACTATAATGAGTATGACTATGTTGTTGTGAACGATGACTTTGATACTGCGCTTGCTGAAATCGAAACCATTGTCATGGCTAAACGTTTATCGTTAAAAAGCCAAACTGTGCGCCATCAGGCGTTATTAGAGAACTTACTTAAATAATACTTTTAAGAATAAGATAAAAATTAACCACAAGCTATTGGCGAATTTAACTTGGTACAGTAAACTACGCCTTTGCTTAAGAATTTATTTGGAGTGCTGAGATGGCTCGCGTAACTGTTGAAGATGCAGTAGATGCAATTGGTAATCGTTTTGACTTAATTTTAGTTGCGGCTCGTCGTGCCCGCCAAATCGCGGTTGGTGGTAAAGATCCACTCGTTGATGCTGAAAATGACAAACCAACGGTTATTGCTTTACGTGAAATTGAGAAAGGGCTAGTTGATAGCTCTTCTATGGACTTAATTGATCGTGAAGAACAACAACATCAAGAAGCAGCAGAAATGGCTGCTGTGGCTGCTATCGTAGGTGGCAACCAGTAATCAAGCTCCCCGCTTTGATTTAGCTATACGGCTAGTATTTCTACACTAGCCGTTGGCAAGCCCTTCTTTTCATCGTATATTCTATTCATACCGTTACCGATTTACTTCATTTGCGCATTGGAGTGTGACTTTGTATCTATTCGAAGGCCTCAAAAAGAAAATATCCGAATACTTACCACCAGCAGAGATTGAGCTGGTACAAAAAGCATACGTGGTAGCTCGCGAAGCCCACGAAGGCCAAACTCGCTCAAGTGGCGAGCCTTATATCACCCACCCTGTCGAAGTGACACAAGTACTCGCTGGCATGCACCTAGATCACGAAACGCTGATGGCTGCCCTGATGCATGACGTGATTGAAGACACCGACTTTAGCCAACAAGACTTAGCTGAAATTTTTGGCGACACAGTTGCTGAGCTTGTTGAAGGGGTGAGTAAGCTAGATAAACTTAGCTTTAAAGATAAAAAAGAATTCCAAGCCGAAAACTATCGAAAAATGATCATGGCGATGACCCAAGATATTCGCGTGATCTTAATAAAACTGGCTGATAGAACCCATAACATGCGCACCTTAGGCGCGCTGCGTCCAGATAAACGCCGCCGAATTGCCCGTGAAACGCTAGAGATTTATGCACCAATTGCGAACCGCCTAGGTATTCATGATATTAAAAATGAATTAGAAGATTTAGGTTTTCAAGCCCTTTACCCTATGCGTCATCGCGCATTAAGATCAGAAGTCGTCAAAGCACGTGGTAACCGAAAAGAAGTTATCAGTAATATTAAAACTGAAATTGAAGCGCGCTTAGAAGAATCTGGCATCGAAGCGACTATATCTGGCCGTGAAAAACACCTATATAGTATTTATAAGAAAATGCTCAATAAAGAGCTGTCGTTTAACGAAGTAATGGATATCTACGCATTCCGTATCAATGTTGATAATATGGATACCTGTTACCGCGTATTAGGTGTTGCTCATAACCTTTACAAGCCAATCGAAACCCGTTTTAAAGATTATATTGCAGTACCAAAAACTAATGGCTATCAGTCACTTCATACCTCACTAGTTGGCCCTCATGGTATTCCTGTAGAGATTCAAATCCGTACCCACGATATGGATCACATGGCAGACAAAGGGGTTGCTGCTCACTGGATGTATAAAAAAGCCGGTGATAATGCAGGTAATACAGCACAGCAGCGTGCTCGCCAATGGATGCAAAGCTTATTGGAACTTCAACAAAGTGCAGGCTCATCTTTTGAGTTTGTTGAAAACGTTAAAACAGAGCTGTTCCCTGAAGAGATTTATGTATTCACGCCAGATGGCCGTATAGTTGAGCTCCCTATGGGCGCAACAGCTGTCGACTTTGCGTACGCAGTGCATACTGATGTTGGTAATACTTGTGTGGGTGCACGTGTTAATCGTAAACCTCACCCTCTGAGCAAGCCTCTTGATACAGGACAAACGGTCGAAATCATCACCAGCTCAGGCGCACACCCGAATGCAACTTGGTTAAACTTTGTTGTTACAGGTAAAGCGCGTTTAGGTATTCGCAATTACCTGAAGAGTCAGCAGCATGAAGAAGCAATGTTGCTCGGTAGACGTTTACTCGACTCAGCTCTAGGTGAAACCAAACTGGATGATATTCCAGATGAAAACATTCGCCGAGTACTTCAAGAGCATGAACTAAATACAGTGCTTGAGCTATTAGTTGAAATTGGTTCTGGTAACTTAATGAGTGTGTTGATAGCGAAACGCTTGATGCAAGTTGATGCCGGCGATCTTGATGACCTAGCGCAAAAAGCAAAAGCAACCATCATCGGCACTGAAGGCATGTTGGTTAACTACTCTAAGTGCTGCCGCCCAGTGCCTGGCGACGCTATAACAGCTTATATTAGCCAAGGTAAAGGCCTTACTGTCCACCGCCAAGAATGTAAAAATATTCGTGGTTGGGAAAAAGAGCGCTCAAAATACCTAGTTGTAAAATGGGACGATAACCCAGAGAAAGAATATATTGCAGCCCTTCGTATTGAGATTATCAACCACCAAGGTGCGCTAGCTAAATTAACCAATGTTGTTGCCTCAACCCAAGCCAACATTGTTGAGATAGCGACTGACGAAAAAGAAAGTAATTTATACATGATAGATTTAGGCATCACGGTAAAAAACCGCGTTCATGTTGCTAATATTATGCGCCGCATTCGCGTTATGCCTGATGTGCAAAGAGTCTATCGTAAAAAGTAACAAGGATAATCATGAACAAATCTTTTATTTCTACTGATAATGCACCTGCTGCTATCGGTACTTATAGTCAAGCTGTTAAAGTAGGCACGGCTGTTTATTTATCAGGTCAAATTCCACTTGTACCAGAAACAATGGAAGTTATCTCTGAAGATTTTACTGAACAAACCCACCAAGTATTCAAAAACCTAACAGCTGTTTGCCAAGCTGCTGGCGGTCAAATTCAAGACATGGTGAAAGTAAATATCTTTTTAACTGACTTATCTAACTTCGCTATCGTTAACGAAGTAATGAGTCAGTACTTTAAGCAGCCATACCCTGCTCGCGCAGCAATTGGCGTACGTGCGTTACCAAAAGGCGTTCAAGTTGAGATTGACGGTATCATGGAGCTTCCGTCAACAAACTAATAGCTCCTTGCCAGCAACGCAATGTTGCTGGCGCTATTTTAGAAAAACTTACCACTTTCCTCATCCGAAATTCTTGACTCATAAGCAATTCTCTAGCACTCTGTTGTTATAATTAATAAAACCTTTAGCTAGAGTAGTAAAAAAGGATTACAAGTGTTTAAGCTCGCTCACAACGGCAACGTTTTATTAGATGTTCATGAAAACTCGCCTCCTAGTGCTGCGTTTATTATCGAGGCATTAGAAAAGTCACCATTTTGTGAATGCAGAGTGGATCATGAAGCTATCAATAATTTCTTCAAAAGTGACTCTAATGAGCGCATGCTTGTGGTCGCTTCTAAACATGATGCAAGCTTAGTTGTAACTTTGAGCGATGATAAAATGCTGGCTACAGGCGAGCTAACCGTCGCTGAAGGCGGTAAAGTAATGAGCCTTGAAGAAGCGAAGAAAGAGCTTATCAAAGCAGGGGTAGCCCGAGGTTACAAACAAACCTTTTTAGAACAATTACTACAGAAGCAATTTGAATTACCCGCAGGAGAAGTAGCTAAAGGGGTGCTAGCAAAAGGTCGCTTGCCTATTGATGGTCAACCATCCAAATTTGTACCACAAGTTGAGACCTTAAAAGATCGCCTAAAAAAACCAAAGCTACGAGAGGATGGCACTGCCGATATGCGTGACTTTGGTAAATTAGCTAGCGTAGAGCCTGGCGTATTACTAGTTAAACAAATTCCGGCAACTCCTGGTAAAGAAGGCTTTACTGTCACCGGTGATGTACTGCCAGCCAAACCAGGTGAGAGCAGTACATTAGTTGCTGGTGAAGGTACCGAAATATCTAAAAATAATCCACTTGAACTCATTTCTGTCATTGCCGGTGTCCCTGTTGATATTGCCAATGGCATGCGTGTTGATGATATTTTTACTATTGCCGATGTAAACGTAAAAAGTGGTCACGTAGACTTTGAAGGCAGCGTCATTGTGACTCATAACGTTGAACCAGGCATGCGTATTAATGCCAAAGGCGATATAACTGTTATGGGTACTGTAGAGTCTGGTCATTTATCAGCGGCTGGCGATATCACCATAAAACAAGGCGTGATTGGCCACCAGCTCGAAGATAAAAAGTTATCATGTAATATCATCAGCCAAGGTGACATTCACTTATCACATGGTCAATACTGCTATCTTGAAGCCAATAATATTCTCATTGAGCGCCAAGCCAGCCATTGTACGATGAAAGCCACTAAGCTGTTGCAAATAGGCCAAGAAGATAATCCGCAAGGCAAGCTATTCGGCGGAGAAATCTTAGATGCACAAATGATTATTGCTGGCGAAATTGGCAATGAATCGGGTGCTAAAATGGTGATTAACTTAGCCGCTTCAGGTGCTGATGTAACCGCGCAAACAGATCAGTGCTTAAAAGACTTAGCACAAACAGATGCGCAACTTGATACCTTACAAACTGCTATTGAAAAGGCAGATCAAGTAAAAGATGCCGAAAAGAAAAAGCAATTACTCGCAAAAATTGGTGCCACACAAATGCACTATTGCGAGCAAGCTGAAACTCTTGAGAAAAAGCTATCAAGCTTAGAGCATCATTTGCATGATTTACTGGAAGATGCGCAGTTAGTAGTTAATAAAAAACTACACTCCGGCGTCGAAATTCATATTTTCGAAAAAGTACTTTTAACTAACCGCCAATATCCACCTTGCAAAGTGAAGCTCGAAGAAAACAAGGTCGAGGTTGAGTTTAAAACTAGTTAATAAAAAAGAGGCTTTAAGTTAAAGCCTCTTTTTACCAGGGTCTTTAAATCTTAATTTAAAGAATTCCTTCCACTTGCTGTTTTAGCTGCTCAGGCCAAACACCTACTTGTACTTGCCCGATATGCTGTTTTTGTAACAGCAACATAGCGAGTCGTGATTGACCAATACCACCACCTATCGTTTGCGGAAACTTCTTCGCGAGTAGCTGTTTATGCCAATCAAACTCCAAACGAGCTTGGTCGCCTGTAATCGCTAATTGAGTAGCTAAGGCATCAGGACTTACTCGAATCCCCATTGAAGAGATTTCAAATGCATCTTCAAGCACTGGGTTCCAAACTAAAATATCACCGTTTAAACCTGCAAATTTACTACAGGTTTGTGTTGACCAATCGTCATAATCGGGCGCTCGTACGTCATGAATTTTACCATCGGCAAGTGTGCCGCCTATACCAATTAAAAATACCGCACCGTATTCTTGTGCGACCGCTTTTTCACGTTGTTTCGCTGTAAAGTCAGGATACATCTGACGTAGCTGTTCACTGTGTACAAAGGTGATTTGCTCGGGCAAAAACGAGGTTAAATCAAACTCACTAGCCACAAAGCGTTCGGTTGCTTTAATCGCCTGATAAAGCGATGTTACGGTTTCTTTTAGTTTGTCTAAGGTACGCTCTGTACTCTCGCAAATCACTTTTTCCCAATCCCATTGGTCAACATACACCGAGTGGATTGGGCTTAAAGATTCTTCATCAGGGCGAAGCGCTTTCATATGCGTATAAAGTCCTTCACCTACCGAAAAATCGTAATCAGCCAAGGTCTTACGTTTCCACTTTGCTAAAGAGTGGACCACTTCAAATTGGCTACCCGGAATTGTTTTCACTGCTACCGATACAGCACTTTCAGTACCGCTTAAGTTATCTTGAATACCATCGCCTACTTTTGCCAAGATCGGCGCTTGTACTTCAACTAACCCTAATTGTTGTTCTAATTGGCTTGAAAAAAACTGTTTTACTTTACTAATTTGCTGCTGTTGCTGCAGGTAGTGTGAACTCATAATAATTGGCCTCATTCCCAGTTATTGTTACTTGCTTAATTAGAGAAACCCGCTGCTTGGCTCCTCCTGTTAAAGCAATCCTCAACCAAACAAAGATTATTTTCAATAACCCGCAATAAAAAGAACTTAACATTGAAATATTCATAAAAATAATGCTATAAAAATTATTGATTCAACAATTAATACTAAGAAATACCATGGAAAATTATCAAATCGATAATCTCGATAAAAACATCCTTAACGCTTTAATGGAAAATGCCCGAACAGCGTATGCAGAACTTGCTAAACGCTTTGCTGTAAGTGCCGGCACCATTCATGTTAGGGTCGAAAAGATGAAACAAGCGGGTATTATTACAGGTACCCAAGTCAGTATTGATGCCAAACAGCTTGGTTACGATGTTTGCTGCTTTATTGGCATTAATCTCAATAACGCTCGTGATTACCCGCAAACTTTACTGCATTTAAAAGAATTAGAAGAGGTTGTCGAAGCCTATTACACCACAGGTAATTACAGTATATTTATCAAAGTGATGGCGCGCTCAATTGATCATCTACAAGATGTGTTAATTAACAAAATACAAGCCATCGAAGCTATTCAATCAACAGAAACGCTGATCTCATTACAAAACCCAATTAGCCGAGCTGTTGTTCCCTAGGGTATAATCAGCGCCAATTAGAATCCGTCAACGAGCACACAACTATGGATACAACTCGCTTTGAGCGTATTAAGCGCGTATTAGATCGCCGCCAAACGGACCTAACGGTTTGTTTAGAAGAAGTACACAAGCATCATAATTTATCTGCTATTGCCCGCACAGCAGACGCAACGGGCTGCCATCACGTACATGCTGTATGGCCAGAGAATCAAAAATGGTTAACCAACAATACCTCAGGCGGTAGTAAGAACTGGCTAGAAACCCACTTGCATCGTGATATCGATGAGGCCGTTGCCATGATGCGTGCTCACAACCCTGAAGTACAAATTTTAGCAACTCACTTAACAGATGATGCAGTCGACTTTCGCGAAATCGACTACACCAAACCAACAGCTGTCATTGTTGGCCAAGAACGAGACGGTATTTCATCACGCGCCCTCGCTCACGCTGATAAAAACATCATCATCCCAATGCAAGGGATGGTGCAGTCTCTTAATGTATCCGTAGCAGCAGCGCTTATTCTATTTGAAGCACAGCGCCAAAGGGAAGAAGCTGGGCTTTACAACCGAGATATGCTTGATGCCAGAATTAAGCATCGTATCTTGTTTGAGGGCTGCCACCCTATTATTGCAGAACAATGCCGCGAAAAAGAGCTGCCGTACCCTGAGCTTGATGAAAATGGTGACATTGTTGCTGATGAAACGTTCTGGAACATTTTAAAACACACGCAACCGCTTGAAGCTACTAACGAGTGCAAGTAAACTGAAAAACAGTCTACTAATTAATAATTTGAGTCACCTTTGAGTCATCCTAGCTTAGCGTTATACCCAATTACAGAATTAAAAGGCGTCGGCCCGAAAATGGCCGAGCGTCTTGCTAAGCTAAATATTGAGACGGTGCAAGACATGCTGTTTCATTTGCCTCACCGCTATGAAGACCGCACCCGCATTCACCCAATCTACGAACTCCAACCTCATAGTCATGTTAGTGTTGAAGCCACGATTGAAACCAGCCAAATCACCTTTGGTAAAAGACGCATGCTGGTTTGCCAAGTCAATGATGGTACAGGCCGTTTAACACTCAGGTTTTTTAACTTTAGTGCAGCTCAAAAAAACGCTTTAAGTACAGGTAAAATCATTCGCTGCTTTGGGGAGATCCGCCGTGGTCGTGTTGGTTTTGAAATGACACACCCAGAATACAGCTTATCGGATACCCCATCTGAGCAACCAACAAACACAACGCTGACACCAGTATACCCAGTTACCGAAGGTCTTAAGCAGTTATCTATTCGTGCACTTAGCGATCAGGCGCTTGCTCTATTACGTAAATACCCAGTAGAAGAACTACTGCCAGAGCAGTTTCAGCCAACTGGAATGCGCTTAGCCGATGCTTTAATGACTTTACATCGCCCACAAAACGATATTGATTTAACAGCTCTAGAGCAAGGTATGCACCCTGCCCAACAACGTTTAGTCTTTGAAGAGTTACTAGCCCAAAACTTAAGCCTATTAAAGCTGCGGCAAAAAGGGCAAAACGTAAAAGCAGTTGCATTAAAACCTCATAATCAGCTTGAGCAGCAATTTTTAGCTAATTTAGCCTTTTGCCCAACCAATGCACAAAGTCGTGTCGTGGCAGAAATAAAAGGTGACTTGCAGCACCCATTTCCAATGATGCGCTTAGTGCAAGGCGATGTAGGCTCTGGTAAAACCTTAGTCGCAGCGCTCAGCGCACTCACCGCGATAAGCGAAGGGTACCAAGTAGCTTTAATGGCACCTACTGAGATTTTATCAGAGCAACATGGCATCAACTTTAGCCAATGGTTTAATCAATTAGGAATTGAAGTCGCTTGGTTAGGTGGCAAAAGTAAAGGTAAAGAGCGCGCAACGACTCTTGAAAAAATTGCCTCTGGGGAAGCGCAAATGATTGTTGGCACCCATGCATTATTCCAAGAGCAGGTTGAGTTTAACAACCTGGTATTAATTATTATTGATGAGCAACATCGCTTTGGTGTTCATCAGCGCTTATCACTGCGTGAAAAAGGCCGCTTTGGTGACTGTTATCCACACCAATTAGTAATGACTGCAACACCTATCCCGCGAACATTAGCAATGACGGCCTATGCAGACTTAGAAACCTCAGTGATTGATGAGTTACCACCTGGTAGAACGCCTATTACCACAGTGGCTATTCCTGATACCCGTCGCGACGAAATTATCCAGCGCGTTAGAACAGCCTGCACAGAGCAAGGTCGGCAAGTGTATTGGGTTTGCACCTTGATTGATGAATCTGAAGTTCTGCAATGCCAAGCCGCCGAAGATAGCGCTGAGCAATTAAAAGCAGCATTGCCAGAATTAAACGTTGGCTTAGTGCACGGGCGGATGAAAGCCGCAGAAAAACAAGCCATCATGAGTGAGTTTAAAGCCGGGAATATTCATGTACTCGTTGCCACAACAGTGATTGAAGTGGGTGTTGATGTGCCCAATGCCAGCCTTATTATTATAGAGAATCCTGAGCGGCTAGGGCTCGCACAACTCCACCAGCTACGTGGCCGTGTTGGTCGAGGAGCTACGGCTTCACATTGTGTTTTACTCTATCATTCGCCATTATCAGCGACGGCTCAAAAACGCTTAGGTGTGCTGCGTGAAAGTAACGATGGTTTTATTATCGCAGAACGAGATCTTGAAATTCGTGGCCCAGGTGAAGTACTTGGTACCAAACAAACAGGCCTAGCTGAATTTAAAATCGCCGACCTAAACCGCGATAAGCAAACACTCGATCATGTTAGACCAATAGCCTTCAAAATTTTAAACGGCTACCCAGAACTAACCGATAAATTGATTCAGCGCTGGCTTGCTGGCAAATCAAACTACGCACAAGCTTAACCATTCAAGCAAGCTAACTACGGTAAAAATTTTATTTCTAGAGCAATAAAAAAGCCCAGCTAATTAGCTGGGCTGACAAGTTAGAGAGTTATCCCAGTGTTGGGTTAGAACTTATATTCAATACCAACACCTAAGTAATCTTGGTCAACTTGATTGTCTGTATCAAACGTCGAGTAGAAACCAAATACTTTAGTATTTTTGCTTAGCTTGTGATCAACACCTGCAGAAATAGCTGTTTTCTTATCGCCTTCATCAAAGTCAATTACTTGGTACTGTACTTTGAAAGTGTTGCTATTCATTTGGTAAGCAGCATTTACTAAGTAACCATCAGCTTCTGCACTACCATCCACTTTTTCTTGTGTTTGGTACATAGCACCTAGTTTGAAGTCGCCTAGTTTACCTTGTACTGTTGCACGAACAATGTCGTAGCCTTTTACTTCGCTGTCAGCTGCAACTGATGCATAAAGTTTGCTTTCTTTAAGTTTTGCATCGCCGTAAGTTAACGCTACTGAGTAACCGTTATCAGCATCTACATCATCTTCAGCTACATAAGTTGCTAATACTTTGAAACCATTAAAGTCTTTAGAAGCATAAGAAATTGTGTCGCCTAAACGGTTTTCACCTTTAAATGCGTTCTTGATATCTCCTTCAAGGTCATTGAATAAATCAACTTTACCTTGAGATTGCTTCATTGCTGTATCGTTACGGCCGATAACAACTTGACCAAAGCTACCTTTCACACCCACATATTGGTTACGCGCAGTAATGTTATCGTCATTGTCGCCTTTTGAATCAGCGTCAGATACGTCTACACCAAACTCAAATTTATAAACAGCTTCTAGGCCTTCAGAAATTTTTTCTGAACCTTTTAAGCCAAAACGTGAGTTATTGCTTTTAATTTCAGTGAAAGACCCTTCGCCATCATCTGATGATTGAACAGTCACGTTTGCTTTACCATATACATCTACATCAGCTAATGCAGAAAAAGATAAACCACCAAATAAAGCTAGGAATAAGCTAGACTTTGCAAATTTCATGTCGTTTCCTCAATAATCGCAACAAAAAACACATATTGTGTTTCAATGCGCGCAGTGTGACAGCAAAAAATGACAAAAAGATGACAATTGAAACAAAAACGTCAATTTAGCTTCATAAAATATAATTATTTCTGAAATAAAAACGTAACCTACTGTTGCGGCATTAAATTTTTATAAAAGCTAAGTTAAATTAATTTTAAGCCTTTATTTGCAGCTCAGTTAATAATGTCACTAATTTCTCTAATAGAGGGGTTTGTTCATTATCTCTGTGGTAAGCAACAAATACATCTCGCGAGGTATGTGCAACATCTTCAACATGATAAAGCTCACCAGATTTAAGCTGCTCTTCGACTAATAATTGTGGAATGAAGGCACTGCCGCCGCATTTTAATATTAAATCGAGTGCAATACGCCCGGTGCTGGTTCTGAAATAAGGGGGAGCATGGCCATTAAACTCTCGGGCATGCCATAACGAAAAGGTTGTTCCCCAATCAACATAAACATATTGATTATCGAAAAAGTTTTCGCTGTTTGCGGTTTCAAAAGCGCTCACAGGAATAATAGGGAGTTCACAAATTCGTTGAACAACCAACTCATCAACTTTAGGGGGATCAAATAATACCGCCAAATCTAATGTACGCTCCAATAATAAGCGAGTACTCTCTTGCTGTGCTTTTACTTCAGCGACTAGCGATACACCCGGCATAGCAGAAACAATGTTTGTAATACCAAACTGCAAAAAAGCATCCCATATATTAGGTGTGCCCGCTAAACTAATTTGCTTATGCATATTATCAGCAAGCGCCACATCAACTTTTGCTCGTTGCATCCCCGTTATGATCATTTGTGCGTGTGGCAGTAATCGCTCACCCGGTGCCGTTAACTGAATGTTGTTTCGTTGACGAATAAATAAGTTAACGCCTAAACCTTGCTCTAATTGTCGGATCCGAAAACTTACCGCAGACTGTGTAATATATAAATTTTCAGCTGCTTTACCGAAATGGCGCGTACGTACCACTTCAACAAAAGTCTTCAATAAATCGATATCCATTTTTTACCCTTACGATAAAAATAATTTGTTTAATAAAATCGACAACTTGATCCATACTCCAGCAAGAAAATAGGGCATGAGGATAAAGCCATGAGCAATGACATTTCATCACTTCGTCAAGCATTTGCAAGCCAACGTCAATTCTATGATGATCAAAATTTCCCACGCGGTTTTGGTCGTAGTGGTCACTTCACTTTGCTAGAAGCCGACATTCTCGAGCAGCATGGTGTTGTTCTAAAGGGTTTATACAACAAAACCCTAGAACCACAAAATGAATTTCAAACTCAATTTGTACAAGTTGTTACCGGTAACCTTGAAGCAACCAATCCAATTGAGCGCGCTTGGATCAAATACCTTAAACAAACAACCTGCAAAACTAAGTTTCATACCTTATTTGGGCGCTCTCGTATTGCGAGCCCAACAACACAAAGTGTTGAATATTATTCTGAGTCAGATAGCCTATAACAATTTGCTTTTTTACCCTTTTAGGGTTAAAACTTGTAATAACTTTTGTTTCGCCAGTAAGTTATTTCAAGGCAAGTTGTGACTCGAAGAATATTAATAATTGAAGATACGCCAACCATTGCGCGAGTGCAAAAGCACATCGCGCAAAAAGTTGGCTATGAAGCCGACATTGCTGGTAACTTAGCTGAGGCAAAAGAGCTTATTAGCAAGCACAGTTACTTTTGTGCAGTAGTAGACTTTATTCTGCCTGACGCACCAACCGGAGAAGCAGTCCCCTGTACTATCGCTGCCGACATTCCCACCATTGTAATGACCGGCAATCTTGACGAAACAACACGTAATATCGTTGAAAAACATCCCATCATTGATTACATCACCAAAGAAAATAAACAAGCCTACCAATACCTAGAAAAACAACTCGCTCGTTTACCTCGTAATGAGCAAATATTGGTATTAGTGGTCGATGATTCAGCGGCAACGCGCCACCATATTTGTAACTTATTAACTCGTCACAAATACCAAACCATTGAAGCTGTTGATGGTGTTGATGCTTTAAAAGTACTGGCTGAAAACCCAAAAATATCGGTGATCATTACCGATAACGAAATGCCGAATATGAATGGGGATGAGCTCTGTGTTGAAATTCGCCGTTTATATTCTAACGATGAAAAAGCCATAATCGGCATTTCTGCACTCGATACTCTGCATTTATCAACGCGCTTTTTAAAATCTGGCGCTGACGATTACCTTCGCAAGCCATTTAATAATGAAGAGTTCTATTGTCGGCTAAGCCAAAACGTCGACATGCTTGAAAACATTAAAACAATTCGTTTGCAGGCAAACACTGATTACCTCACTAAACTCCCTAATCGCCGCTATTTCTTCGGTGAAGCAAACAATCACCTAAAAGCTGCAAAAATGTCAGATACCTCAGTCTCTTTAGCCATGATTGATATTGACCACTTTAAATCAATTAACGATAACTATGGTCATGATGCAGGTGATGAAGTACTTAAAGGTTTATCACAATGTATGGCGAAGTATTTTGGAGATAATTTAGTAGGCCGCTTCGGTGGTGAAGAATTTGCGGTGTACTTTGCGGATCAAGATCCACAAGAATCGTTACAGCGTTTAGAAAAATTCCGTTTGTTTGTCGAAAAACACAGCTCTGAATTTAGCAAAGACCACATCAAGTTTACGCTGTCGATTGGTTTTCATAATGGGCCCATTTATAGTTTGGATGAACTAATAAAACAGGCCGATTTAAAGCTTTATCAAGCAAAAGACTCTGGCCGCAACAAATTAGTAAGCTAAGCCTATACAGGCTTAGTCACTGCCTCTAACTGCGCTTTGCGTTGCTTTCGACTTTGACGATACGAATCCCAGCTGAATAATGCTAAAGCACTCCAAATACACGCAAAAGTCACCACACGCTCAGCATCAAATACTTCACCGTAAAACGCCACGGCAAGCATAAACATTAAACTTGGGCCTATGTACTGAAAGAAGCCAAGCGTACTGTATTGCAGGCGCTTTGCGGCACCGGTAAAACATAACAGTGGTAAAGTTGTCACCACACCGGCACTAATGAGTAATAAGTTAATGTGCCAATCATTTGCAGTTAAATCAGAGCTTGCTGATGGCGCCATCAACCACCAATAAATAAGTGCAACAGGTAATAAAATAAGCGCTTCGAGCAATAATCCTGGTAATGACTCGATTGGTAACTTTTTACGTAATAAACCATAAATAGCAAACGAGCTAGCCAGCGAGAAAGCAACTACGGGGAATGAACCAAAGCTCACAAGCTGTAGCAACACACCACAAAGCGCTAGACCAACCGCAACACCTTGCCATTTACGCAGCCGCTCACCTAAAAACAACATACCCAATAACACATTGAGTAATGGATTTATGTAATAACCTAAACTAGCATCAAGCATATGATTATTGTTCACTGCCCAAATAAATAAGCCCCAGTTAAAGCCTAGTAAGCTTGCTGTGATCACCAACATCAACAGTAATTTAGGCTGTCCAAGAACCACACGAATACGCTGCCATTGATGACGAGCAGCAATGATAAGAAGTAAAAACAACACCGACCAAATAACACGGTGCATTAAGATTTCAAAAGCAGAAATCTGCTGTAGAAACTTAAAGTAAATGGGCGCAAGACCCCACATAAAAAAGGCTAAACAAGCGAAAATAACGCCTTTTCGCTGCTCAATGTTGGTAGGCATAAGTTTGGCTTTATAGTTTAAAAACGCCATTTTACGCCCCCTCAGCAGTGACGCAACCAAAACGCGCTAAATAAACCCATGTATTTACTTCTTAAAAGGGACTGCCATTGTTGCAAAGTAACGCCTTGATATTAAGCACCTGTGAAACGCTGAATTCTGCATTTTAAGGTCGTTTGGGTATATTGCTAAAGACATCGCAATAAAAAACCACTAAAATGCTCGGCGATGAATACCAATACCGCAACGTCCAACACACCCGTTCGATCACCACAAGCCGTACTCAAACAAGTGTTTGGTTACAAGGATTTTCGTGATGGCCAAGAAGCGATTATAGCCGCTGCGCTAGACGGACAAGACTCGCTTGTACTCCTACCAACTGGTGGGGGCAAATCATTGTGCTATCAAGTGCCTGCTTTGATCCTCGATGGTGTGACTGTGGTTATCTCGCCGCTTATTTCCTTGATGCAAGACCAAGTAGCCCAACTAAGAGCACTCGGCGTACAAGCGGCATACATCAATAACAGCCTGCCTTTTGAAGAGCAACAAGCTGTCTATCAACAATTGCACTACGGGCAAATTAAGCTGTTGTATGTAGCACCTGAAAAAGTACTGCAACACGAATTTTTAGAGCGTTTAAGTCATTTAAAACTCGCACTCTTTGCGATTGATGAAGCTCACTGTGTGTCGCATTGGGGTCATGACTTTAGACCGCATTACTGTAGACTCAACGAATTAAAGCAACGCTTTACACATGTGCCTATGATGGCACTTACAGCAACGGCAGATAAAGCAACTCGTTACGATATTATTGAACAACTTCAGCTTAACCACCCTTACGTGCATACTGGTAGCTTCGATAGACCTAACATTCGTTACACCATAGAAGAAAAATTCAAACCTATGGTGCAACTACTTCGTTATTTAAAAGAACAGCAAAATCAAAGTGGTATTATTTATTGCACCAGCCGTAAACGGGTTGATGATGTAGCCGAAAAACTTGCTGATGCAGGATTTAATGCCGCAGCCTACCATGCAGGTATGAGTAACGAGCAACGCCAATTTGTGCAATCAGGCTATGCCCGTGACGATATTCAAATTGTGGTTGCAACTGTTGCCTTTGGCATGGGAATTAATAAACCTAACGTACGTTTTGTGGTGCATTACGATATTCCAAAAAGTATCGAAGCTTATTACCAAGAAACCGGTCGTGCTGGTCGTGATGGTTTGGCTGCAGAAGCCATTATGTATTTTGACCCGGCAGACATAGGCCGCGTACGCCGCTTTTTTGAAGATATCGAAGACGAACAACGTCGTCGTGTTGAAGAACAGCGCTTTAATGCTATGGCCAGCTTTGCGGAAGCGCAAACATGCCGTAGACAAATTTTGCTCAATTATTTTAGTGAATATAAGCGCGAAACCTGTGGCAACTGTGACATTTGCTTAAACCCACCCACTAGCTTTGATGGCACACTTGTCGCACAACAAGCTTTGTCGTGTGTGTATCGTGCTGAGCAACGGTTTGGGATTGGTTATATCGTTGAGCTGCTGCGCGGCGCAAACACTAGCCGCATTCGTGATAACAATCACCACCAGCTTAGTACTTATGGCATAGGAAAAGAGCACAGTGTGGAATTTTGGCTCAGTATTTTAAGGCAACTCATCCATCAAGGGTTATTAAGCCAAGACATTACCCAAGGTTCTTCATTACGCTTAACAGAAGCCGCCCGTGCGGTTCTTAAAAGTGAATATGCACTGCAACTTGCTGAGCCTCGATTACAGGCGAAACATGTATACCAAGATAAACTCGCTCAGTTTAATTACGACAAAAAGCTGTTTGCTAAATTACGCGCCTTACGTAAAGAGTTGGCAGATGCCGATGATGTGCCACCTTATGTGGTATTCAATGATAAAACCCTTGCAGAAATGGCGCAGTTAATGCCAACCAACGACAGTGAGTTTTTAAAGGTATCGGGAGTTGGTTTTACTAAACTAAATAAGTACGGCGCACCATTTTTAAATACCATTCGCGACTATCTTGCCGCTAATTAGGACTGCTATGACTGAACTAACGTATGATGCCGAGCATGAAATTATTCTCGTAACGTCGAATGAGCTGCCACACGACGAAGACTTTGAACTTTGGGCTACGCTTTTCTTACACGCTCCAGCAATAACAACCGCTGATTTTGATGCTGGCGCTGATCGTCATCAATTACGCTTTCACTTTACAGATCATAGTTTTAATCTAAACTTTGAACATTACAGTGAAAGTATTTGGATTAATGCTGAGGGCATAGAAGCCAGTGCAGCTTTACCACAACTTCATCAGTATTTAGTCGCGCAATTACAATAATAAGCTAGACTTTTTACCTCGCTTAGTATGTAGTAGTTGTATAGGACATACTCAACTAAGGGTGTAAATGGGATTTAAGAAGTCGCACTTTGTTGCTAGGTTAATAACACTATTACCAATCTGCATAGCAGCAAATGTTCATGCAGAGCAGTTATTTACTGACGATAGTAATTATTGTCAAAACCAACGCACACTTAAATCACAAGATAATAACTTACGCCGCCAGCTCGATGCCGACAACCCACTCCCCGATGCTGCTAATAACCGTAAAATAGTCTCCATTGAACTTGAACAACTAAACGTCTTTAACACTGAGCTTGAAGAAGAAAATAACTTTTTATTCCGCTTTGCCAATCGGGCTCACATGACCACAGAAACCTAATGTAATACACAGCGTTTTATTGTTCGAAGAAGGTGATGTGTATAACCCACGTAAATTGCTAGAGTCTGAGCGATTGCTGCGTAAACAAGGTTATCTATATGATGCACGTATCAACGCAAAGCTTGATTGTGATGGCAACGTACATGTAAAAGTAATTACTCGCGATCTGTGGACCTTATTACCAGAAATAAGCTTTAGCCGCAGTGGCGGAGAAAATGAGTCGAGTATTGGGTTTCGTGAATCTAACTTTTTGGGCTGGGGTAAGCGGGTCTCGTTTAGTCGCACCCGTGATGCAGACCGAACAGGTTACCTATTTGTTTATGACGATCCGCATATTTTCTCGAGCCGGTATCAAGGCCGTTTTGAATACTCAGATAACGACGACGGTAAGCGTCATTACCTCGATGTAAGCTACCCGTTTTTCTCAATAGATACGCCATACAGTTACGGTGTTACAAGTTACTCAGATCAACGTCGAGAGTCACTTTATTACCGAGGTGATGTGGTCAATGAGTTTGAACAAAAAACGGTATTAAACCGCGCTTACTTTGGTCACTCATCACAACTTGGTAATAGCTGGACTCAACGTATTAAGCTTGGCATCGAAAACCGCGAAGAAACCTTTAAAGAAACGCCATTCACGCGCTTCCCAATTGCTGAAGACCGTACCCTGAGTTACCCCTACATTAGTGGCCAATGGTTTGAAGATCATTACGTTAAGGTGAGAAACTTCGATAGCATCTACCGTACAGAAGATTTAAACCTCGGTTGGAATATTCATGCTTTATTAGGTTATTCAAGTAAAGATTTTAGCGACGATGCCAGCCGCACTATTTATTCGTTATCGTTATCAAAAGCGCATTACTCTGGAGACAACCAGTTATGGCGTTTTAAGGCAGACCTTGATGGCTACTGGAATGAAGAAATCGATGATGTCGAAAACCTGTTTGCCAGCACGCAACTACAGTACTACCTAAATACCACACTTAGACAAAGCTGGTACGCCAAAGTACGCTTACAATATGCTGAAAACCTCACTGCTGATAAACAGCTTACTATTGGTGGTGAGAACGGCCTACGTGGTTACCCGCTAGACTACCAAGTAGGCGACCGTAGCTTTTTAGTGACTTTAGAGAAGCGCTACTACTGGGAGTATGACTTATTACAATTGTTCAAAGTTGGTGGTGCCGCGTTCTATGATATTGGTAGAGCTTGGTATAACGACAAAGATAATGGCACGAATGGAGGCGTGCTACAAAATGTGGGTTTAGGTCTGCGCTTAGCACCAAGTAGAGCAAATGCCGGTACTGTTATTCACCTAGATATTGCCGCACCAATTAATAAACAAGATGACGATATTGACTCAGTGCAATGGCTAGTAACAGTTAAAAATACCTTTTAAGGTAGTGTTATTGTTAAGCTAAAAAGCTAGAATCGATATGAAAAATATTTAACTTAGGATCCCTTTTGGACTTCGTCGAATTCTTTAATGAGCAATACCACTTAATCGTAACTATCATTGCGATCTTGCTCTACCCGCTACTGCGTAAAACCACTAAAAAACTGCTTTTAAAAGCAATTAAAGGCAAAGCTGATCCGCATCGAGAATACCGTGCCGAGCTGTTGCTCAATATCATTCTTGCTATTGTCATGCTGTGTTTAGTCTTGGTTTTTTGGGGTATAGAACTGCGCGGCTTGTTAGTACTAGGTTCATCAATTTTTGCCATGCTGGGTGTCGCGCTTTTTGCTGCCTGGTCGTTGCTGAGTAACCTAACAGCTTTCTTACTCATGTTTATTCAAAACGACTGTCGCGTTGGCTTTTGGGTGAGAGTGATTGACGGTGCAAACTTCTTAGAAGGCCGCATTATTGAAATGGGCTTGATGAACGTAGTGCTTGAGCATGTTGATGGTCACAAAGTGATTTACCCAAACAACATCTTTGTCACCCGCCCTGTGATGGTGTTAAAAAACCCACCTACAGCGACTAAAGCGCCAACCATAAAACGTATTTTAGGCCCAAAAAAATAAAAGCCGCAATTTGCGGCTTTTTAATATTTTGATTAAACGGCTAGTTATTTAACTCTGCCGTTTTTAACTCGTCTTCAATATCGCTTATTTCATCAATAAAGTTTTCGAGTTGTTGCTCAACTAAGCTGTTTGCATGAGCAAAGTAAGCAAGGTGGAACACGGCATCTCCCTCGTTGACAAGCGGCATGGTTTGCTGACCTATTACGATACCACTGCGTGGCGCCAGTAACTCAAGCTCAGCATCACCAAGTGGGCTGCTTATATAGGCAAGTACCTGCCCTTTCATTACTCGCTCACCCAGTGATACCTGTGCACGAACAATACCGTCAACTTCGGCACGTATCCAACTTGTTGAGCTTGCAATTACCGGTTCTGGCAGCTTTTTAGCTCGCTTGCCGCGCACCATTTTTAAATGGCGCATCACATAGTCAACACCTTGCACACCTGCAGCAATTGCAATTGGGTCAAAGCGTAGCGCTTCGCCGGCTTCATAGGTAATAACGGGTATTCCTAAATTGGCCGCTTCACTGCGTAATGAACCATTACGAAGTGACGCATCAATCACCGCTGGCGTGCCAAAAGCTTTTGCCATCGCAGCCGTTGCAGGGTCACTCAAATTAGCGCGAATTTGCGGCAAGTTAGTTCGGTGAATTGCGCCCGTATGTAAATCAATAATATGCGTACAATGCATTGCAACTTGAGTAAAAAATGCATTCGCCATTCGCCCAGCTAACGAGCCTCGGGTTGAGCCCGGAAAACTGCGATTCATATCACGGCGGTCAGGTAAGTATCGTGACTTATGAATAAAGCCAAACACATTCACAATCGGTACCGCAATAATAGTACCGCGCAATTGCTCTGGGTCGATTTTAGCAAGCAACTGCCTAACAACCTCAACACCATTGAGCTCGTCACCGTGAATTGCAGCACACACCATTAATACAGGCCCTTGCTGCACACCATTGACGACTTCAATTGGAATATTTAACGGCGAGTGGGTGTAAAGCTTGGCAGCTTCAATCGCAAATGTTTTACGTTCGCCAACCCCCACCGTATCGCCTAAAATTGAAAACGGTGTATTTTTCTTAACCTTAGCCACGCACTTTTCCTTTTAATAGAGCGCTTATATTACTTAACCTTTACCACGAGTTGCAGTTCTTTTTGATGCCGCTGTTTTTTCAATAAACTCGACAATCATGCCTGCAATGTCTTTACCGGTTGCAACTTCAATACCTTCAAGGCCTGGTGATGAGTTTACTTCCATGACCAACGGACCACGTGCAGAGCGAAGTAAATCAACACCCGCTACGTTTAAGCCCATCGCTTTAGCAGCTGCAACCGCTGTTTTTCTTTCTTCTGGAGTAATACGAACCAAAGTCGCACTACCACCACGATGTAAGTTAGAGCGGAATTCACCTTCTTGCGCTTGACGCTTCATCGCCGCAATTACTTTATCGCCTAATACGAAGCAGCGAATGTCAGCACCGCCCGCTTCTTTAATGTATTCTTGCACCATGATATTGGCTTTTAAGCCCATAAATGCTTCGATTACACTTTCTGCAGCTTTGCGTGTTTCAGCTAATACCACACCGATACCTTGCGTACCTTCAAGTAGCTTAATAACGACTGGTGTGCCACCCACCATACTAAGTAAGTCTTTTACATCATCTGGTTTACTTGCAAAGCCTGTCACTGGCATACCTACACCTTTACGCGAAAGTAGCTGTAGTGAACGTAACTTATCGCGCGAGCGAGTGATCGCCACTGATTCATTGACAGGGAATACACCCATCATTTCAAACTGACGTAATACCGCACAGCCATAAAAGGTCACTGACGAACCAATACGCGGCACGATAGCATCAAAATCTTTTAAATTTTCACCACGGTAATGAATTTCTGGCTGCTCTGAATTGATGTTCATATAACAACGAAGTGCATCAATTACTTTCACTTCATGGCCGCGCTGCTCTGCAGCTTCAATTAAGCGACGTGTTGAATACAAATTTTGGTTGCGAGATAAAATACCAAGTTTCATAAGTTAAAACCTTAACTGATAAACTCATACACGTCGCGACGTGTGATAAGTCCTTTTCCTATAATAAATGAGATAAAGCCGGATCAACGACTATGCGATTTTCCATTGCTGTACGCCCTAACAACATTCTAAACTTCATTGTTGAACGGTTACTTAAAGTCACCCTTACAGGCCAGCTTTGGGTTCCTGCGACTAATTTTGTTTCAATAAAGTAGCGTAGCTCACGCTGACCGCTTGAACTGGTCACATACTTACGCTCAACTACTTTGGCGCGACACTCTACCGTTGTTTCTACATCGTCTTGTAGAGGATGGGTAGAAAATTTCACCCATGCTTCGCCATTTTCTGAAAATTCCTCAATGTCAAAAGCATGAATACATGAGGTTCTTGCTCCGGTATCAACTTTTGCTTTGATTTTTTCGATTCCCAGTTCAGGCAGACCAAGCCATTCTCGCCAGCCAACAATAATTTTTGCGCTCATTAATGTGCCCTCTTTAAAAAAGTGTCTTATACGCTACGGAGCTAGAAACACCAACGAAATATATTTATCCACTCGATAAGTCGATTTAATTGACGTAGGCTAAACTATCATCAACTATATCGCACTATTTGTAAAACGAGAGTTCAATATGATCAATGGGTTACTTCATGTCTTAATTTTAGACGAACAAGGCGGTGCACGTGCTATTGAAAATAGTACTGAGCTGCAAAATTGGCAACCTGAACACGGAAAACTTTGGGTGCACATGGACTATAGCCAAGCTGAGGCCGTTGAATGGCTTGAGCAGAGTAACTTATTAACAGATTTCGAGCTTGAGTCCCTGATTGCTGATGAGACACGTCCACGTTTAAGCAAAGTCACTCATGGTAATATGCTATTTTTGCGTGGGGTTAACTTAAACCCTGCGCATAGCCCAGAAGACATGGTCTCGTTACGCTTATTCATTAACGAAAACATCGTGATCACAACGCGTAAGCGCCGTTTATTATCGGTGCAAGATGTTGTTGAGTCGTTCGATGGCAGCAATGGCCCATGTTCAATCTCTGAATTAGTTTGCCAATTGGCGCAAAACCTAACGTCGCGTATGCAAGCTGTTATTGACAGTTTAGATGACACACTCGATGGCTTTGAAGATGAAATTGACGAACCTAATAAAGGCTTTGATCATCAATCATTAGCACAAATACGCCGCCAGACAATCGCGTTAAAACGTTATTTAAGACCACAAAAAGAAGCTCTTATCACTTTATTAAACAATAAGTATAAGTGGTTAGATGAAGACGATAAGGCACGCTTAAACGAAACAACCAATATGTTGATCCGTTACTTAGAAGAGCTAGATAGCTCAATTGAACGTGCGCAAATTATTCAACAAGCAATTACAAGCCAAGTGTCTGAGCAACTAAATCAACGTATGTATGTAATGTCGGTGGTTGCAGCACTATTTTTACCACTCGGCTTCTTAACAGGTTTACTGGGTGTAAACGTAGGTGGTATTCCGGGCACTGAAAGCCCTTATGCATTTAGTTTGTTTATTATTTTCTTGGTGGTACTTACCGTAGGGATTGGCATTTACTTTAAAAATAAGAAATGGCTATAGCTCGACAACCTTTTTAATTAAATCAAGGCGAACGGCATGTTCGCCTTTTTTTGTGCTCAAAATTAAGTGCTCGAGCTTCATTTTTAAATACACGGCCTACTCAAGCTAATCTAGGCAAATTGATTATAATTATGTGTATACGCTTAGATGTTGTTTAAAGCACTTTTAAATAACCAAAACTTCAAATTGACCCGACTGTTGCAAAGAGCTATCAGTAACGCCTCTAACAATTTTTAACATTCTTGTAAGTTCCCTGTAAGTTAAATATTCATATTCTTTTCTCACTTTTAATTATGAGAGAAGAGTATGACCAAAACGTCTTTAAATTATTTAGCTCCAGTTGCTTTTTTCATTTTTGCATTTAATGCTAATGCTTCAAGCAAAAATGAATTTGAGGAAACTCAATGGGGTGTTGGAGGGGGGGTAAGAATAAAACAAACCCCCTATGAAGGTTTTGATAACGAAACTAAGTTCTTACCTATTCTTTATGTAGAAAACAATTGGATAAAAATACTTGGCAATAGAGTTGATGGGAAAGTTTATACTTCCGAGAACTTATCACTATTTGCCCGAGCTAAGTTTGATTTTGGGAACGTATACGAAGAGTCTGACTCCTACGTATTTGAAGGAACTGATGAACGAGATTCAGGTTTATGGTTAGGACCTAATATTGAATGGAAAACTTCTTTAGCGACCTTATCCTTTCAAATTCTAACAGACGTATCGAATAAAAGTGACGGACTAGAAACAAGTTTATCTCTTAATAGAACCTTTCAGTTAACAGACCATCTAAGACTAGAAACTGAAGCAAGCTTGATTTGGTACGATGATAGCTATATAGATTATTACTATGGTGTCAGACCTCATGAGCAGAGGGATAATAGAGATATATACGAGGGCCAATCAACCTTAAACTATGAATTAAGTACGCACTTTAGATACTCATTTAACAAGCATCATTCTGTGGTAGCAGGGTTTAAATATGAAGGTCTTGGAAACGAAATTAAAGACAGCCCTCTCGTTGATGGTAGCTCAAGTTCTAGAATAAGACTTTTCTATTTTTATAAATTTTAAGGTGGATAATAAACTTGAGTCGCATAATCTTAATTGAAGATAATTTACGCCTAGCCTCACTAATAAAGCTAGCACTACAAGATACGGGTATATTAATTGATCATTATGAGAATATTGCTAATGCAACACTCGCATTAACGCATCAGAACTATTCAGCATTAATTTTAGACCGAGGTCTACCAGATGGTGACGGCTTAAACCTTCTTAAACATATTAGGAAACTCGATATAGAGCTACCTTGCTTGATACTAACTGCCCAAAACACAATACAAGACCGTGTTTTGGGGCTGGATTTAGGTGCAGATGATTACCTGAACAAGCCCTTTGCAATGGATGAGTTAGTTGCCAGAGTCAAAGCTTTACTACGACGACCTGTAAAAATGGAGACGCTAAGCCCCACCTGGGGAGACTTAACTCTTTTCCCTGATACTGGCTATATCCATTGTGGCAACAACTCAACACGACTAGCGCCTACTGAAATTCAAATTTTATCTGTATTAATGAAATATAGAGGGAAGCCTGTTAGGCGTATAAAACTGGAGCAATCAGCATGGGGGCTAAATGAAGCTGTAACACCCAATGCTCTTGATGTTGCATTACACAGAATAAGAAAAAAACTATTATCTCTAGGTTCAAAAACTAAAATCGTTAATGTTAGGAGTATTGGATATGTACTCAAGTAAAATACCTTTAGTAAATAGCATAACCTTTCGTCTAATCTTTACCTACATAGCAACTCTCTGCTTTTTTGCCATCACAGTTTATTCCTATATTTTTATACTCAACCCTAACTTATTAGTTGACTATATAATGGAAGAACAATTTGAAAACATATCTGAAAATACAACTCTCAACTCTAGTGGGACCTTAACATTTAATTTTAGCACTGCAAGTAAGATGTGGGTTTACGAGATTTTATCGAACGACATTTATTTCCAAATCTTGGATAAAAAAAACAGAACAATAATTAGCTCCCTTGAAGTTAAGCAATATCATGGCACTTCAGAACACCATGAACCTGGGCTTAATAAAAGTGAGTTTTTCACCGTATCACGGCCATTGAGCAATAAGCTTAATGACTTCACTATAAAAATATATACCAGCAAAAGACTCATTGAAATATTTGAATTAACAAACATAGAACCAATTACGAAAGTTGTATTTCTAGTTATTCTTACCACCTTTATAATTATCTCTAGTATTATTCTAATCACTATAAAATACACTCTAATACCTTTAACTGAAATATCTAAACACTCTGCGCAAATTTCTCCTTCAAATCTAGAGAAAAGACTTCCAACATCAGGGTTGCCTAATGAAATTAGACCATTAGTGTTCACATTTAACTCAATATTAGATAGGCTTGAAGCTGGTTTTAAATCACAACAAGAGCTTTTATCAACTACGGCTCATGAATTGAAAACTCCTTTGTCCATCATAAGAGGAGAAGTTGAACTAGCCCCGAGTATTTCTAATGAATTAAAGACTATTCTAATTCAAGATATTGATTTACTAGCAAGGCAAATACAGCAAATTCTCCACTTGGCTGAAGCGCAAGAAACACTGAATTATAAATTTAAATATGAACAGGTTTCTGAGTTGATTGCTGAGGTTATTAACTTTATTTCTCGAATAGCAAAGAAAAAAAATATAAAAATAATATTTATAGAGAAAGAGCCTGTTCAACTACTTGTAGATAAAGGTATGTTTTTTACATTGATGAAAAACTTACTCGAAAATGCAATTAATCATTCTCCATTTAATTCTGAGGTGACTATATTGCTTAATAAAGAATATCTGACAGTAGAAGATTCTGGCACAGGTATTGAAAGTTGCAATTTACCTTATATTTTCAACAAATTCTGGCGCGCACCAAACCGTCAAATATCTGGAGCTGGATTAGGGTTATCAATTTGTCAAAAAATAACCTCCGCTCATAACTGGAAATTACACGCCTATAATCAACTTGGAGCTTGCTTCCACATCAGCTTTAAAATCTAATGATAAAGCAAAGGCTAACTTTTTATTTTTATTACTAATATTTAATTTAACTTAAAAACTGTAACCCTTTATTTTATGTGTCAAAAAACATCCCCCTCCAGAAATGATCTTGGAAAAGGCCAACGCCTTCTTTGTAAGAGAAATGAAGTAACGTATCAGTTCATTAAAGAGAATAGCCAAACTTTTCGAGTTATAAAATTATGCTCAGATCTCTGAAGGTGAGTCGCTCAAGCTATTACGCATGGTTAGCGCGCCCTTCAAAGCTTATAACAGCCAAAGGGTTGCATCTTTATCGCACTGTTTAAACGCAGCAGAGAAAGTTTAGATTACCTTGATTTATATAAGAATTTACGCAAAGAAGGCTTTAAAGTAACGCGCTAAAAACCAGAAAGTTAATGGCGAAGCTCAATTTAGTTGTAAACAACGAGTGACTTATAAAGTAACAACCAAGCGTAAGCACTCAGATAAAGTTGCAGATAATTTGCTATAACCAGAACTATAATCTGGTAGCACCCAATCAGATTTAAGCTGGCGACGTGACATACCTGAAACTGGCGAAGATTGGATGTAACTCGCTGTTGTGATCGATTTATATTTTCGTCGAGTTGTTAGCATATTGATAAACATATGACGACTGATTTAGTAATATTAAGGCTATAGCCTGAGAAAACCAGTCCGAGGTTTGGTGTTTCATTCTGACAGAGGTCTTAAAACAGTTTGATATGCGAGCAAGCATTGATGATGAAGGAGCTTGTTGGGATGACGCTGTTGCTGAAAGGTTCTTTGGCAGCTTTAAACATGGCTGTTAAAAGTGGCTCAACCAAATCGTGAACACATGAAAAATTATGTTACTGAACATATGAAATATTACAATCTGGAAAGGCTGCATTCAGCTAATAAAGATCAGTCTCCAGTAACATATGAAAATCCTTTAAGAAAAGTGTTCGGCAGGAGTTGACCGGAACACTTCAGAATCGTTTGATAATTAGAACACAAGTTCTCTCGGTAATCACACTAATACGCAATAGAAATGATATTAAGCTAACCAATTACCTTCCTGTTAGTGAAAGAGCCTTTTATCCATTCAACAACGTCATCAACAATAGTATAAAGTATTGGAATGATTACCAAGCTCAGTAGAGTTGAGCTAAGTAAACCACCAATGACTACTAATGCCATAGGAGCCCTAAAGCTTGGATCCCCTCCCCAACCTAATACAATTGGCATCATACCAGCAGCCATAGCTATTGATGTCATTATTATCGGACGAACACGTTTTTTACATCCATCAAGAGTAGCTTTCATTCGATTCAAACCATGCTCAGTTCTAGCAATAATTATATAATCAACAATAAGAATTGAGTTTTTAGTAGTGATCCCCATGAGCATGATAAGACCTATCATTGCTGGTAACGATAAAGGTGTTCCACTAACAAGTAATATAAGAAAAGCACCTGGAATAGAAAGTAATAAAGCGCCTAAAATAGTGAAGGGTTGCATAAAGTCTTTCAACAATAGAACCATGAGCGAATACATAAAAATAAGCCCTGTCAACATTGCAACGCTAAACCCAATCACTAACTCTTCCATTTCTTCCGCATCCCCGACCCCTACTTGATAAACACCTGATGGTAAGTTTTGTAAACTTGGAAGCGATTGCACCACTTTTTCTATCTCTCCCAGTGCCTTTCCGTGAAGACCAATAGCAAAGTGATAATTTCGAAGCTGATCATACCGAGTAATTTCTAATGGACCGTGACTCCAATTAAAATCAACAACATTACCTAATGATATTAATCCATCGGCTGCTGGTACCTTCAACTCACTTAAAACGGCAATATTATTGAACATAGATTCTGGTAACTGAATTTTAACTGGAATTTGTCGGTTATTAAATGTCAGTTTTAGTAAATCTTTTTCACTTTCCCCGTCTGTTGCAATCTTCAATGTTTCAGCAATATCAAAAGACGTCACACCAAATTTAGCCGACTTGGATAGGTTTGGTGAAACTATTAGTTCTGGTTTATTTAAACCAGATAAAGACGTGATGGAACCAATATCAGGGTGCTCTCTTAACTCATTTTCCACAAGACGAGCATGCTTCTCTAATGCAACTAAGTCGGTTCCTGAAAGGATAAACTCATAAGTATCTCTTGTTCCAGACATACCTACCTTCACTTTAACGCCGGGAAGTAAAGTTAATAACTTATATAGTGACTCTTCAACTTCTTGTTTTTTTACACCGTCTCTACTTGAGCGTGCTAATAGCCCTACAGTAATTACTGCTGTTAATTCCCCTTTATTGTTATTAATGACGGTAAGTGTATTTTTTACAAATTCACTACTCTCTATTTTATTTCGAGCGCTATAAGCTATTTTGGTAGCATCTTGAATCGAGCTACCAGCCGGAAATGTTAAAGAAACTTCTGTAAAAGAGTTATCATTAGGTGGTAAAAATGAAGCAGGTAAATATGAGCCAATATTTAAAGCACCAAGGATTAAAATAAAAATCGAAAAGGTTGTACGCTTTTTCCTCTCCATACAATAACGCACAAGGCATAAATAAAGGCTGATAAGGTGTGATTCAGTATTTTTGTTCTTTGAGCTTTTCAGCATGTAAGCTGCCATCATAGGTGTAAGAAGACGAGCAACAAGTAATGAAAATAAAACCGCAATCGATGCTGTTAACCCAAATTGAACAAAAAACTTCCCTACTGTTCCATCCATAAATGCTGTTGGCAAAAATACCGCTACTAATGTAAATGTTGTTGCTATAACAGCTAACCCAATTTCAGCTGCCGCATCCTTAGCAGCCTGCATTGGCGATTTACCGAATTTAAGATGTCGTTCAATATTCTCAACTTCAACTATGGCATCGTCAACCAAAACACCTATAACAAGTGAAATAGCTAATAATGTAACTATATTTAGCGTAAACCCCATAACCTCTATCAATGCAAATGTTGGGATAATTGAAAGTGGTAAGGATACTGCTGTAATAATGGTTGTTCGCCAATTTCGTAAAAAAACAAAAACAACAACTACGGCTAATAATATACCTTCATAAAGCATGCCTATAGAGCTATTATAATTTTCAATTGTTGGCTCGACAAAATTGAACTCTTCATTGAAATGAATAAATGGGTGTTCCTTTTGCAACTTTTTAACTGCGGCTCTTACTGCTTCAGATACATCAATTTCACCATATCCCCAGGCTCTAGTCATTTCAAACGCTATGACCTTTTCACCATTTGAAAATGCATGTTCCTTTTGTTTTTGCACTGTATCTATAATTTGGGATATTTGACCAAGGTTGATTTTCCGCCCATCACTTAAAGTAAACTCAATTCTAGCTAACTCTGAAGCTGTTCTAACTTGAGACTTTACGCGAATGGATTGTTCTCCACCAGCCAACTGAGAATAACCACCTGGTGCCAATAACAAGGTTTTCTTCAATTGATTTGAAACTTCCAAAGCGGAAATACCTAAAGCTGATAATTTATGAGGAATTAACTCTAAAAGAATTTCTCGGTCCCCCCCTCCTATACGACGAAAAGACCCTACTCCTTTGACAGAAAGAATAGCTCTGGAAACTTCACTATCAATAAACCATGACAACTCTTCCTCATCAAATTTATCTGTGGTTAAAGTATAGATCATTAACGGATCAGTTGCTGAATCTCGTCTTTGAACAATGGGTTCTTGTAAGTCAGCCGGCAACTCAGATCTTATTTGAGAGATTTTATTTCGTATATCATTTACTGCTTGATCAACTGGCTTTTCCAACCGAAACTCAATTTTTATTTCAGCTTTACCATCTGTTAGGACTGTTGATATATGCTTTACTCCTGAAACAGTTGCAATAACATTTTCGACCTTAGTTGCAACCTCGCTTTCTATCAAAGAAGGTGAGGCTCCAGGATAAGTTAAAAATACTGATACTCTCGGTAAATCTATATCAGGGAAATCCTGTACAGTCATCGCCTTAAAAGAGGTTCCTCCCCATAATGTAAGTAGAATGAATAAAAGTACGATTGGAACAGGGTTTCGAATAGCACACGATGAAAAATTGAAAGTCATTGCAAACGACTCCCATGCACACCCAAGTTACTTTCCAGATCAATTGAATTAACAACAGTGACATAATCACCATTACCCAAAAGTTCCGCTCCGGATTTAACTACAACCTCATCAACTTGAAGCCCTGAAATCACCTCATAAAAATTTTCAAAATACTCCCCAACAATTATTTTTCGTTCAGTTATGCTACTGTCCTTCTCTATAACTTTTACATAACTGAAACCATTTTTAAATTGTGTGGCGGAACGAGGTAAAGCTAGCACTTCACGCTCATCAATTTCAAATTCCCCAGAAACAAACATACCAGGCAATAACAATTTACTATTTGGTAGGTCGACATAAACCAATCCATATTGAGCACGGCGACTAACTTCTGGTGCAATTTTTCTTACTTTCCCGTTGAAAACTAGTCCATCTTGCAAAGTAATTGATGCGACCTGTTTCTGTCGAATCATATTTAAATTATTCACATCAACTTCTGCTAACCATTCAACTCGGCTCTGTCTTTGCATGCGGAATAATTCTTGCCCTACTTGTGTGACGCTTCCTACCTCAACAAATTTAGATAATAATGTCCCATCATCAGGTGCGAGAACATTTGCTTGCTCAAGCATTAATTTAAATTTATTTACTTGAGCTCTTGCACTTTTTAGTTGAGCCGCTGCTCTTAATTCAGATACTTCAAACCGCTGTAATTCTTGTTCTGAAATAGAGCTTACATTATGAAGGTTCTGAGCACGTTCAAAGTTTATACGAGCTTCATCATGAGCAATCCTTAGCTCTTCCACTATAGCTTTAGAGCCATTCAATTCAATTTCTATCGCTTGTGAATTGTAAGATGCCAATACCTGCCCCTTTTTAACCTTATCACCTACCTCTACATAAACCTCTTCAAGCATTAGCCCTTCAAGCTCTGAGCTAACTATAATTTCTTGCCAAGCGGATATAACACCACTAGCTTTTAGATTGTTTTTAAAAACTCTTTTCTCTAGCTTCGTAGCGTTAACGGATAAAAGTGATATTGGAGGAGGGACAGATTCGTATTTATCTGCTGTATCATCAGAGTGATAAGCTTTAAAAATCGCGCTCGTAATTATTGGTACAATAATTACGAGTGGTATAATAATAACTATAGAAATTAATATTGTTTTTTTCTTGCTGAAACCCATCTATGAAACCAACCTCAAAATTAATTAATAACTAAATTGAGTTCAGTTTAAGAATAAATTCTTTCTACTTACTTACTAATGAATTTAGAGGTTCTCTGATGTGCCATGATTTATCACTTAAGCAGAACAATCACTGTAAGGCTAGTTACCAGAAGTAATATATGAAATACCTGCCGTTAAAAGATAAAATTGCGAAAACTAAATGATCTACATTTGAGATTTTTAACTTGGTCACACTCAGGTCACTATTTACTTGGATGTTAGTATTTACTATCAAGAAAAGGTTGGGGAGCAAATGGCGCTCTCGGCAGGGATCGAACCTGCAACTTAGCCTCCGGAGGGCCACGTGATATCCATTTCACCACGAGAGCACATTTGTCGTCGCCAATGCTAACTCGCGATATCAGCATGACAACCCGGCAATGATAATGGCATCTTGCCCTAAATGCTAGCATCGAGACCTTTATATGCACATAAATTCAGCAATTTGCATTAAAACACTTCACTTTCGTGCAGAACCAAGGTATTAACGTATACTTAATAAAATTAATAACAAGGTGGCTGTATAGCCATGTAAGGGGAATTTGATCATGAGTTTAATGTCTACAGAGCAAGTCGCGGAGTTTTTAGGTGTAAAAGTCGAACGCGTAAAACGTCTTGCTCGCGAACATTTACTGATCTCGAAATCACAAGATGACAAAGGTGAACCTTTGTTTGATCCAGAAGACGTAAAAAAATATAAAGAACTTGCCGAGCGAATTGGCGGTCTTTAATTTTTAACTTTTTCTATGAAGTGGTTAAGCTGTGTAAGCAGTGGCGCCACTTTATCCACCGCTCCACGTTGTTCATACCAACAAATACATAAAAGTAAAAACAGCGCATGAAACGCTGCCAGCTTTTCAACTGATAAGTTAAACGCGTGATGGTCGCACACTAACGCTTGATAGCGTTTAAGCAACGCTAGTTGCTGCTCATCATTTAACGTAAAGCTCACCACCAGCGCAGCCAAATCAAAATAAACATCGTTACTTTTGGCATATTCAAAGTCGATTAAAAACATACCCGATTCATTCACAATGATATTTTCTTTCACTAAATCATTATGACAAAAGCCCATGTCTTTAGGTGCACCATCAATATAATCCAGTGACTGCCTAATTAACTCAGCATGTTGCTGGTACCGGGGTGTTTGCTGGTAGTAGTTAATTTCGTACGCAATATCCATCGGCTCGGTAAGCACAGGGTAACGATGTAAATTAACTAAATCGGGTAGTAAGCTATTACAAAATTCACCGCTGGCAATGTTCCCTGCCACGTATTCGAAAATAACAGTATCGGTTGCTTGTTCTAACCAAAGTGGTGCTGGGCAGCAACTTTGCTTTGCAAAATGGGCTTGCGCAGCAAGACCAATCGCCGGCCAGTGGTCTCGATAATGCTTAACCAAGAAAGCTTGATTTGATGTTTTTACCAAGTAGTTGTCATTGCTTAGCCCCTCAACCAGCGGACTGATTGAGTTAATAACTAAATTTGAGTTGAAGCGCGTAAAAAGCGCGCGAATTTGTTGCTCAGTTTTCATCTATAACTGTGCAAGCGGTTTAGCCTGATGCTGTTCGTACTCTTCATACCATGTTTTAAAGCCCCACGCGGCCATAATGGTGTAAAACACGAAAAGTACTAAGGTTGGGTAATACCCTTTTTCAAAGTATAAATACATGGACGCTGCATCAATTACAATCCAGTACAACCAGTTTTCCAGTACCTTCTTAGCAACAAGATAAGTCGTCACCACCGCAAAGCACGTAGTAAAGCTATCTAAATAGGCAAAATCAGCGTGAGTGTAATTGGTCATCACGAAACCAATAGCAACTGAGGCCACAGAGGTTGCAAACAAAATCACTGCATGACGCTTTAACGACCATGAAATAATGGGCAGTTGATCTTTATTGTTTATACCCCGACGCCAAACCACCCAACCATACACTGCCATATACATATAATAAAAATTCAGTAGCGACTCCATTAACAGTGCGCCATTCCAGTACATTACGGTATAAATAAAGGTGCTAACAAACGCGGCTGGCCAACACCATAAGCTTTCTTTAATCGCTAAAAGTAAGTACGCCATCGACAATGCAACGGCAATATATTCCCAATGCGACATGGCAGTAAAGCCAGAGAAGGTTTCGCTCAAAAATTCCATAACACGCGCTACTTTAGATTTTAGTCTTCGCTAGGCGACAAGTCACCATGCAAGAATTTACAGACAAAAATAGCTTTACCAAACTCTTCATAAGAACGTTTGATTTCAGTATTAAGTACAGACATCACTAAATCATAATCACCGAAAATCTGAGTTGATAAGGTATTGGTGATCACTTTAAGACCTTCGTAACTGTTTACGCGGTCAATAAAACCTTTGATAAACGGAATGTAGTCTTGATGTAGTGGGTACTTACTGATCTCTACTGAAAGTTTCATTATGATTTACCGAGTCTTTGAAAAGTATTGCATTGTAACCCGCTTATACTAACAAGTCATGGCTATGGCTATTTTTTAGTGTAAAATCAGCCGCGATAAACATTGAGGATTCATTATGGCACGCCGCATCACTTACAAATTTAAAAACCAGCCTCGGGAAATCAATTTTGCAAAAGATAAATACCGCGATATGTACCATGCGATCGCTGCCGCTGAAGGCATTGATTTAACCAACTATTTAAAGATGGAGCAGCAAGTAGAAATGACTTCAAAAGGCTCTTCAGCAGTACGTAACTTTCGTGACCAAGAATTCGCACGAATGGGGTTCAGTGACGTGTATTTTATTAAAGAGTAACAAAGTTACTCTTGATACTCGTAGCTTACTCGTGGGGTGATATTACACAGTAACTCGTAAGGAATGGTTGTCGCACACTGGGCAATCTCTTCTACGGGAAGCTCTGGCCCCCACATGATCACTTCATCACCGACTTTGATGTTGTCGCTGTTATCACCAATATCCACCGTGATCATATCCATCGCCACACTACCAACAATGCCATAGCGTTGTGATTTAATAACCACTGGTGTGCCTTGCTCAGCATGACGTGGATAACCATCACCATAACCCATCGCGACCACAGCAAGCTTAGTGGGTTTATCGCTATGCCAACGACCACCATAACCAACACACTGATTAGCATCGACATCGCGTATTGCTATAACACGCGTAGTTAAGCGCATAACCGGCTCTAAACCATGCTGTTGACCAATGCTATTTAGCATTGGTGATACACCATACAACATCAACCCAGGGCGTACCCACTCGCCATGCCCTTTTGGCCAAGCAATAATTCCCGCTGAATTTGCAAGACAATGCTGCTCGCTTTTGCCATCAGCTAATGAGTCAAATAAAGCAATTTGCTGAGCTGTCTTTTCATCATTGATGTCATCGGCACAAGAGAAATGGGTCATTAGTTTAATATCATCACGGGCATTCGAGCTTGCTTTTAAACGGCTGTAGAAAGACTCAAATTGTGATGGTGCAATACCAAGGCGATGCATGCCAGTATTAACTTTTAACCAGCAAGCAATAGGTGCATCAAGAGCTGTGTTTTCAAGCGTTGCGAGCTGATTTTCATCGTGAATGATGGTTTGAAAGTTATTAGCAAGCAAGATAGGTAAATCATCTTTATGAAAAAACCCTTCAAGCAATACAATAGGTTTTGTCAGTCCACCTGCACGTAGCGCTAACGCTTCGTCAATGCGTGCGACTGCAAATGCGTCTGCATCATTTAGGTATTGGGCAATTTTAACTAAACCATGGCCATATGCATTAGCTTTTAGCACCGCCATTACTTTGCAACCGGGCGCAAAGCGCTTCACCTGCGCTAAGTTATGAGCAAGCGCTTGTAGGTTGATTTCGGCAATGGCTAGGCGCATTAATATTCGTCATCCATAGCTGGGCCCGCATAGTTATCAAAACGCGAGAATTGGCCTTGGAAAGTTAAGCGTACTTTACCGATTGGACCGTTACGCTGCTTACCTATGATGATTTCTGCCACACCTTTTTCAGCACTATCTTCGTTATAAACTTCATCACGGTAAATAAACATGATTAAGTCGGCATCCTGCTCGATTGAGCCTGATTCACGTAAGTCGGAGTTGATTGGACGTTTATCGGCACGTTGCTCTAGGGTACGGTTAAGCTGAGACAGTGCAATAACCGGACACTGCAGCTCTTTTGCTAGTGCTTTTAATGAACGTGAGATTTCAGCAATTTCTAACGTACGATTATCTGACAAACTTGGAACACGCATTAACTGTAGGTAGTCGACCATGATCATGCTAATACCGCCATGATCGCGAGCAATACGACGAGCACGAGAGCGCACATCCGTTGGGGTTAGGCCCGATGCATCATCGACATACATCTTACCTTTTTCCATCAACAAGCCCATGGTTGAAGACAGACGCGCCCAGTCATCATCATCTAGCTGACCAGTACGAACTTTAGTTTGGTTAATGCGACCTAGCGATGCCAGCATCCTCATCATAATTTGCTCTGACGGCATCTCTAGTGAGTAAATAAGTACAGGCTTATCTTGCGTCATAGCTGCATGTTCAGCCAAGTTCATCGCAAAGGTAGTTTTACCCATCGATGGACGTGCCGCCACAATAATAAGATCTGAAGGCTGCATACCCGCTGTCATTTTATCTAGGTCGGTGTAGCCTGTACTCACACCAGTTACACCATCTTGCGGCGACTGGTAAAGCTCTTCAATTTTATCAACGGTTTTTTCTAAAATACTATGTAAGTTTTGTGGGCCTTCGGTACTTTTAGTACGCTGCTCCGCAATTTTAAATACTTTACTTTCAGCAAAATCAAGCAGGTCATGGCTATTTCGCCCTTCAGGGCTAAAACCCGCTTCGGCAATTTCATTGGCAACACCAATCATTTCTCGAATAACAGCACGCTCACGCACGATATTCGCGTAGGCATCAATATTTGCTGCACTTGGCGTATTCTTGGCTATTTCAGCAAGGTAGGCAAAACCACCAACACTACTTAACTGGTTATTTTTCTCAAGGCTCTCAGAAATAGTGATCAAATCGATTGGATCACCGCCTTCAGCAAGGCTTACCATAGCTTCAAAAATCAGCTTATGAGTGCGGGTATAAAAATCCTGGGCAACCACTAACTCAGCAACACGGTCAAACGCTTGATTATCAAGCATTAAACCACCTAAAACAGATTGCTCAGCTTCTATTGAATGAGGAGGGACTTTTAACGTATCGACTTGCTTATCTGGTTTGGCCATAACTTCACAAAACTAAAATTGAATGGCTCTATTCTATCGACTTGCTAAGGCTGTGCAAATAGTAAATACCAATCGACTTAAATAATTGGTCAATCTAGCGTGCTAAATAAAGCGTTAACTGCGTTAGAAATGTCTAAAGTAGAGTAACTACATGTCAAAATTTCTGCCTTGTTATCACTTCATTTATCTGTCGCTATTTAAGACTAATAACTTAACACGATTGGTATAAGCGGGAAGTCTTCCCGCTTTATTGTAACTCTAATCGTTATTTCTGTTTACGAAGTTCAATGCGTCCGCTAATCGTATCCATTTCGATATCAGCATCCCCACCGTTAATACTAAATTCTAAGTCGCTTGATGGGCCATACTTCGCTTTTGTTGCTTTGTCGTCACTCAGTTCATTGACTATTTTACCATTAGCGTGAGCTTCAATTTCAAACTTTGCTGACACATTAGCAGGGAAGTAAAATTCAGCATCACCACTAACCGACTCAAAACGAATATTAGCATCATCAAGTAGCTTATTAATGTGAACTTCGGCTTCACCGTTTACCGTATTAATACGCAGTTTTTTAATCGCATCAAAAGCAAAGTCAATATCACCATTTACGTTCTCAAGACGAACATCTTGCGCTTTGGTCTTTGACTTAATGTCACCATTAACCGCTGTAAAGCGTAAAGCACCTTGCGAGTTTTTATCATTAATTTCGCCATTCACAGTTTCAAAGCGAATATCACCGTTCAGGTCATGGGCATTTACGTCCCCATTTACCGTTTCAAAGCTCATGTTGCCGCTAATATCTTGTACTGTAATATCGCCGTTAACAGTATCAATCTCTGCGCCCGCTTCAAGTTCTTTGGCACTGACCGTTACATTCACACCCGCAAATTCAAGCTCACTGCTTTTTGGCATATAAATGGTTAAACGTGAACCGTCGCCATTATTCCAACCACGTATGTTACGCGGCATTTTTACGATAAATTCAACACGGCTGCCTTCAACCTCTAAACGATAGCCTTGTGCTTTATCGTCAAGCTCACCTTCGATTTTAAGTTGTGGTTTATCCCACCCTTCAATGCGTACATCACCACGTTGGTTTTCAATAAAAATGCGTTTATTTGCAGGTACATCAATTTGTTCATTAATGGTTTGTCCTGCCATTGCCATCAGTGGCAGTAATCCTAAAGTTAAGGCTAGTAATTTCATAATTGTCACTCCTAAATCGTTTGCCACTTCGGTGCATGCACCTTGTTAATTAAGTCCAGTTGTTGCTGATAAACCTGCGATAACATTTGTAATAAAGCTGGATTTTCAGGTTCATTCTCTAGTGCTTGCTTAATGGCACTTTCGGCTTCTTCTAACTCTTTTAGTTGTTGCTGCCAATTATCGGTTAACGCAGGTTGATTTTGATACTGCACCAACAAACCTTGCTTTTGCTTAGTAAAATAATCGCTCATTGCCATCATGCTGTTTGACTCGCCTTGGCCAACAAAAAGCTGCACAGTCAAAAGGGCTGCAATACAGCAAGCGGCAACAGCAGCGAGTTTATTCCAACCATGCGTTGGCTTATCAGCTTGCTGTGTTTGCCCTGTTGCAATTGCTCGCTCAATCCCCGGCCAAAGGTCTTTTTCTGGACTAATATCTTGCTTTTGATTAAGCGAGTCATTTAAAAATTGTTCAAATTCTGGCTTACTCATTTTCATACCACTCTTTTAATAACTGCCTTGCACGGTGAAATTGCGACTTACTTGAACCTACAGCCATATCAAGCATGCTTGCTATCTCTTCATGGCGATAGCCTTCGATCGCATGAAGCACAAAAACCATACGTGCTCGCTCAGGTAGTCTCAGTACTAATTTGTCGAGGCCGTTAAAGCCGCCGCAATCTTCGGCACTTTGCTCATCCATACCGCTTTGTTCAAAACTCACTACTTTTTGAAACCAGCTTTTATGTTTGCGAATGTAGCTAATCGCAATATTACTGGTAACACTATGTAACCAAGTCGAAAACTGTGAGCGCCCATCAAAGTTAGCGATTTTGTGCCACAACTGTACAAACACTTCTTGTGTTGCATCTTCGGCGTGCTCTTTATCTGCAAGCAATCGCAAACAAAGACTATAAACCCGCTTCACATGCAACTCATAAAGTGTTGCATAAGCAGCTTGATCACCGCTTTTTACGCGCTCTATCAAGGCATGCTCACTTTGCTGGGCGAACGCTTGTTCTGCATCTATCAACATCCTGGATGTTGTCCTTTATGATTATTGTTGTGAATTTAGTGTATTAGACGTAAGGAGGGATTCAAAAGGTTTAAATGAAATTAAATTTTTTGTGTAAGCTACAAATAATTGAGCTTACACAATTTTATTTGGGGATTTGCGTTATTCGGCAGGGGATGCTTCGCTTTATTCTTCAGTTGTTTCTGCAGTTTTGTAACTCCAACCTAAAAATACGATGCGTGCTGGAGAGGCTGGTGTACCACCATTTTGTACTTGTAATAGACCAGCATCATAGTGAGCGCCACTGCCCCCCGATGCGGTAATTGTTGAGCCACGTACACTACCAAACAACTCACCACTACCTGACAATTTCACCGTAGTCAAAGGCGCATAAATAGCCGCATATAAATTAGCAGCGCCGCTAAATTGTACACCATTTACACCATTAAATGATGAGTAGAATGATAACGAAGGATGACCACTGGTGGTTAGCCCTTCTTGCTCAGTAATTACTTTTGCGCCTGCACCAATATTTACTTTTCCGGTTAATAACACCGTTAAGCTGCTATCTTTTTTTATTGTTAGACTGGTGTCCCCTTCCATCGAAAAGTCACCATCAATCAGTAAAATAACATCACCACCAGACACTTCCATTTTACCGTCACTGGTCATCTTGAGTCTATCAAGTGAAAAAATATACTCTTTGCTATTACTACCATTGGCTTGGTTCTGAGCTTTAGAGTTAAACAAGAAAATATCAGCAAGGCTTGGTAAAATCACTTGGCTACCACCACTACTGTAATAACCCTTTTCGGTATTTAGCTTAAATTGTTGCGTAGGGCCTATAGCAACAGAACTATAACTGCTCACTTGATCCGTGATGTCTGCCATTTTCTCTGGCAATATCAAAGGATCACAACTCGTATCTGGGTTTGTAGGGTCATAATCTGGCGCAGTTGGGTCAGCAACGGTTATCGGTTCAACATTCGGGTTTACATTAAACTTGCTATCACTGTAGTGCACACCATCCTGTTGATTATTGTAGGTATCTTTAAAATCGCCTGAGCCACCATACATAATATCTAACGCTTCAGCTTGGCTATTCGTGATGAATGTTGACCACTGCATTTTTGCATCACCATTCGCTCGCACTACCCCCGAAACTGTCCCGCCACGATGCGTATAATAACCTCGGGTATATACATTACCGTCAACACGTAAACCGCTGCCTGGAGAAATATAAACACCGGTATTTGAATGGATGTTACCAATAATCGGTGATGAACCATTTAAGTAGATCACCCCGGTCGCTTTAACATCGCCTTTTATCGGTGAATGACCCGATAGCACCACATCTGAATCGCCAGCAATCGTTGAAACATCGCCATCATTTGACTTAGTTTCTTCGTAAGTGCCTTTGCTAGAGTCATAGCTGTCGATACTGCCACTGCCAGACAAGTTAACCCCTTTACAACCCACCATAGCATTCGTGAAAATCGAACTTCCCTTCGCGCCTTGCACTGCAAAACGAGCAACTAAGTTACTTTGTGCATCGCCATCAAATCGTTGTCCTAGGCTTGCAATTTCTAGCTCACCTGCAGCATTTTGACTTAAACTTGCATTAAAAATTGCATCATCAGCGATAACACCTGAACCAGATGCATGACTGGTTTTACTGATCAAGTCTTCAACCGCTAATACACCTTCCTCATCCAAGGTTTGTTGTAATAACTTAGCTTGTTCAAAAACACCTTTTTCAGCCAATAAGCGACTATTTAATTTCTTTTGAAAGTTACCACTTAAGCGCTCTTGAACGACGTTCTCGCGCAGCGAACTAAGCACCACGATACTGGCCATACTGGTCAAGATCAAAACTGTAATTAGAGTAAAACCACCTTGCTTTTTATACACTACCTGCTCCGTATGCTTTAACTAATATTACATTTGTTAGAGCAATATCAATATTGATGCCATTGCCAAATTGCGCAGGTAAATCATTTGGCTTCACAGTTACAGTGACAAGCTCACCAGCGATATCAAATGATAAAGTTTCGATACCTGTGAGTAATCGCTCAGCAGCAGCGCCATCGAGTGAACACATTAAATTACTACCATTTAAGCTATAGACCTCAATCACTTGCGCTGTTGTCGCAGAGCCATCACAGGCAATAACACCACTAGGCTGAGTAATGGTAATCGTGCTTTTATCAGCACTTATGATCGGAGCTAACTGAGTTTGCTTAATACTACGATTGAATACTTTACTGGTATAGCGAATCACCTCTTGGGCGTTTTCGAGTTCTTTACTCACTTCAACAGTGCTTTTAATCGCCGAGTAAGACAAACTCACTCCAGCTAGTAAAAAAGCGCCTGCGGCCAATGCCACCATAAGTTCAACTAAAGTAAAGCCCTGAGCGCGTTTATTCATGAGCATACCGCCGTTAAGTCTGGGAAACTGGCATTTAGACTAATTTGATTTTTTGCACTGTCTGTCATGCGCTTATCAACCCAAGCGACATTAATTTGCATATCATCACTGTAATTAGCTGGGATAGTCAGTTGATAATCACTGACTTGTGGTGCTAGCGAAGCTCTAAAAGTCGCGTCTTGAAAAAGTGCGGTATTAGTTTTTTGAATTTCACAAATGCGCGGCCACAAACGCTCAATAGTATTTTGGCCTTGAATGAGTGACACGGTGTAATTAAAGCTATTGGTTGCATATTGCAGCGATTTTAGCTGCGCAGCAGCCAACCCTAATAATGCGATTCCAGCAATCACCACTGAAATCATCACCTCTAATAATGAAAAGCCTGCCTGCTTATTCATGCACATCCTCGCTGTGAACTTTCAACTAACCAGTTTTGACCACTTTTAAGCACACACATTATGTAATCTGTGGTATTTGTGTGCTCATCTTTAACTAAAATTTCAGCTTGTTTATCGACTTCGCCACTGGCGCTAATTGCCAGTGCCACCAAGTTGACAGTAACACCGCTTTTAGTGATCGAAAATTCTTTCAAAATCGTGTCTGCCCCGCCCTCATTGAGGGTCACTTGCCAGTTCTTATTGCTAACAACTAGGTTAATAGGTTTGTCACGCTTTACCGCTTCACTGCGTGCAAACTTATAGACACTATTTAATTGATTTGCAGTAGTTACAACGCGATCTTGCAAGATCTGTTGACTAAATGACGGAAAAGCAAGGGCTGCCATAATGCCAATAACACTTAGCACAACCATTAACTCGATTAAGGTAAACCCTGCAATTCGACGCAACTTAGTTACTCCCAGCAATCACTAAATGAAGCGTTGTAACTACCATCATGTTTAATGGTTAAGTCACCACAGCGATCACTTGCTTGCGCCGAACCCGATTTAGGAGAGGCTTTTAAACTGTAGCCACGATTTTTAAAGTCGCTTACAGCACCTGATACTTTGTCAGTTGCTGTATAGGTAAAGGTGTAGTAATCAGTATTTTGGGTTGAAAATGCATTGGGGTAGCCGCCATTTCGTGAATAAATACGCTCAAGACTGGCACTGTATTGCAATAACTCTTGTTGAATATCTGCGCGGCGACTACGTTGCATATGCTCAGTGTAAGCAGGCAGTGCTACGCTATACAGAATGCCCAAAATAGCGATAACAATAAGAATTTCTACTAATGTAAAGCCAGTTTGTTTACCCTTTCCATATGGTAATAATGAACTTCTCAACTTCAACTCCTTACTACTTTTTAACCAGCACAATATAAATGACAGCGTTGTCAGTGTCAATTTTAACCAATTTACTTTTACTCATCCGATTATACTAATAAGATTAAGAAAATTAAGAAAAAAGAAGGTCAGTTTGCAAAATAGGTAAGATTATAGGGTTAGTACTTGTGTGTTTAAAACATAAAAAACTAATACTATTAGTATCTATACTGATGATTAATGGAGGTACAACACGCTGAAATTAATAGTGTTTAGGCGAATGAATAACGTTGTTTATACAAAAATTTCAGGCACAAAAAAGCCGCACATAAAGCGCGGCTTTTTCTACTTAATATTGCTATTAAGCTTCAGCGATAACGATTACTTTGATAGTAGCCGATACGTCTGAGTGTACTGCGATTGCTACGTCAAATTCGCCAGTCTCACGGATAGTACCTAGAGGTAAACGAACTTCTGATTTAGCAACTTCAACGCCAACAGCTGAAATAGCTTCAGCGATGTCGCGAGTACCGATAGAAACCGAATAACTTGCCTTCGTCACCAGCTTTAGAAACTAGTGTAACTTCAGCTAATGCTTCTAACTTGTCAGCGCGAGCTTGAGCAGCAGCTAGATCTTCAGCGATCTTAGCTTCTAAATCAGCACGACGTGCTTCGAAAGTTTCGATGTTAGCTTTAGTTGCAGGAACTGCCTTACCTTGTGGGAAAAGGAAGTTACGTGCGAAGCCAGATTTAACTACAACCTGGTCACCTAGGCCACCTAGGTTTGCGATCTTGTCTAGTAGAATAACTTGCATGTCTCTACACCTTTTAAAAACTGTTAATCCGCTGCTTACTTATGTAAGTCAGTGTATGGAAGAAGGGCTAAGTAGCGAGCACGCTTGATAGCAGTTGCTAGCTGACGCTGGTATTTAGCGCTAGTACCTGTGATACGGCTAGGTACGATTTTGCCACTTTCTGTAACATAGTTTCTAAGAGTAGCTAGATCTTTATAATCGATTTGTTGTACGCCTTCCGCTTTAAAGCGGCAGAACTTACGACGTCTGAAATAACGTGCCATGAGTAAAATTCCTCAAAAAATTCTTTCTATATGTTGAGCATGCAAGACTAACTGGCTTAAGCCGTTTCGTCCTTCGTGACGGTTTAAAAACCCCGTCACTTGCACTTGTTGCCCAACGTGCAATTGTTGAGTTTGTTGTTGCATTGGCGTGCCGCTGGCAACAACTTGAAGTCTGACATAACTATTACGGTTAAGGTCTGCTTCAACTTGCATCGATTTATGTTCAAGAACAAAAATACAATGCGGTATACCAGCAGGGCTTTGACTATATTTAGGTGTTTTACAAACAACCCCAGATAATGTCAGCTGATTCATATAAGGATTAACCGGTTGGCTCATCTTTTTGTCTCAACTGCAAGCGCCATGCTTGAACTCAAAACGATTAAGCAGCTGGTGCTTCTTTCTTCTCTTCTTTCGCAAGAGGAGATGCTTCAGTTACAGCGTCTTTAGTACGCATAACTAAGTTACGAAGCACTGCATCGTTGTAGCGGAAAGTAGTTTCTAGCTCGCTGATTACTTCAGTAGGTGCTTCAACGTTCATAAGAACATAATGAGCTTTGTGAAGCTTGTCGATTGGGTAAGCCAATTGACGACGGCCCCAGTCTTCAAGACGGTGGATAGTACCACCAGCTTCAGTGATAGAACCAGTATAACGTTCGATCATACCAGGTACTTGCTCACTCTGATCAGGGTGAACCATGAATACGATTTCGTAATGACGCATGGATATTCCTTACGGTTAATAGAGCCTTCTACCGTTTCGGCCAGTCGGTTTAAGGCAAGGAATTAAATTTAATAAGCCGAAATGAGCGCGCATTTTACGCTTAGATTGATAATTAAGCAAGATAAAACAGCAGAGCAAATAAGATTCTTGTGCTGATTGCTATTTTCTAAACTGCAAATCTAAGCTGAAAAACAAAAAACCCAGCCGAGGCTGGGTTTTTGAGATTCTGAAAACTAAAATTACTTGATTTTAGCTTCTTTGAAAATCACGTGTTTACGAGCTTTAGGATCGTATTTTTTGATTTCCATTTTTTCAGGCATGTTACGCTTGTTCTTGTCGGTAGTGTAGAAAAAACCAGTACCAGCAGTTGAAACTAAACGGATCTTATCGCGCATGATTCAGTTCCTTAAACTTTTTCGCCACGAGCACGGATTTCTGTAAGAACCGCGTCGATGCCTTTTTTATCGATAATACGCATACCTTTAGTAGTAGTGCGTAGTGTTACAAAACGTTTTTCACTTTCAACCCAAAAACGGTGAGTTTGTAGGTTAGGTAGGAAACGACGTTTAGTCGCGTTTCTCGCGTGTGAACGGTGGTTACCAACCGCTGGACGCTTACCTGTAACTTGACATACTTTAGACATGTCTATATATCTCCAATAACTTCGCTCGAGCTTAATTTTCCCTTAGGCCAGTATTTGTGCCCCGGGATAAATCGAAGGGCGCTCTTTATACAGCTTATACAGGCAAAGATCAAGTAACAGATCTTATCCAATCAGCTCATGTGTAAATTTGATAGCGGCTAATTATAATGATCGAATGCCCTTAGGGAAAGTAAAAACTGCATTTAAATTAAACTAATTTCTAAAATCGCCCTAAACTGCTCATTTTTAACACACTCCTGCCTTAGCTCCGCTTAAATTAATCCCCTTTCGGCAAACGATACACAATTTTCACCACCCACTATGATGTGATCCTGTACATTTATATCTATTAAGGCTAAAGCTTGTTGTAATTTTGTAGTGATCAATTTATCGGCCTGACTTGGCTCTGCTACCCCACTTGGATGGTTATGGGCAAGAATCAGTGCCGCCGCATTATTACGTAGTGCAGCTTTAACAACTTCACGAGGATAGACGGAAGCCGCATTAATAGTGCCATAAAAAAGCACTTCGTCTTTTATCAATTGGTTTTGACTGTCCAAGTACAGCACCATAAATACTTCTTGCTGTAAGCCACGCAACTGAATAGTTAAATAGTTATACACAGCCTGTGGCGAATTAAATAGTGCCTCGCGTTTACATTGCTCAAGCATATAGCGCCGGCTAAACTCAAGCACAGCTTGGAGCTGCACATATTTAGCGGCTCCTAACCCCCTTTGTGAACAAAACTCTTGTTCAGTGGCATTAAATAAATTGTGCAGGGTGCTATTTATATCTAGTAGGTGCTCGGCCAACTCAATGGCATTCATACCCGGCACGCCGGTACGTAAAAATATCGCTAATAGCTCAGCGTCTGAGAGTGCTTTTGCGCCTTGGGCGAGTAACTTCTCCCGCGGCCTTGCTGATAAAGGTAGATCGGTTAACGGCATTGCTTCATCCTTAAAACAACTATTCCATTTAATAAACTGTACTATAAAATCGCGTTTTTTCCTGTAAGAAAAAAGAAAACTTCATGCTATCGGTAAAGATTTGCTATCGTTAGCCCATATCGACAAAGGTTAAATTTCACGTAATGACAAAATCAGTAAATAAAAAAATCCTGCTAGGTATGAGTGGTGGTATTGCAGCCTATAAATGCGCAGAGCTTGTTCGCCGTTTAAAAGATAAAGGCTGTGAAGTAAAAGTCGTCATGACCGACTCAGCAAAACACTTTATTACTCCTTTAACTATGCAAGCGGTAAGCGGTGAGATTGTTTCTGATTCATTACTCGACCCTGCAGCAGAAGCCGCAATGGGTCATATTGAGTTTGCCAAATGGGCAGACCTTATTTTAGTCGCCCCTGCAACCAGCAATATTTTAGCGAAAATGGCGATGGGTATTGCAGATGACTTACTGACAACCCTACTACTAGCCACCCCTGCAAAAGTCGCGGTTGCACCTGCCATGAACCAACAGATGTACGCCCACCCAGCTACACAAGCAAATATTGCCACACTTAGTGAACGTGGCGTTGCTATTTGGGGCCCAGGTAAAGGTGAGCAAGCCTGTGGTGATGTAGGCGCAGGACGTATGTTAGAGCCTCATGAGTTAGTCGCGCTGTGTACACAACCTGAGGTTGAGCCTTTACTTGCAGGCAAAACCATCACGATCACAGCAGGACCAACCCGAGAAGCCCTCGACCCAGTTCGTTATATTTCTAATCACAGCTCTGGCAAAATGGGTTATGCCCTTGCTGAAGCTGCACTTGCGTTAGGTGCAAAGGTAAACCTGATTTCAGGCCCAGTGACAATTAAAGCACCTGCTAATGCCCTGCTTACTAATATAGAAAGTGCTGAGCAATTACTCACCGCCTCGATGGAGCTAGCCGCGCAATCGGATGCCTTTATCGGCTGTGCAGCGGTGGCAGATTACCGTGCAGCAGCGATTCATGAGCAAAAAATGAAAAAGCAAGGTGATGAACTAACCCTCACCTTAGTTAAAAACCCAGATGTCATAGCTAACGTCGCCGCGCTGAACGAAAACCGTCCTTATACAGTTGGTTTTGCTGCCGAAACCCAAGATGTTGCCAGTTACGCACAAGGTAAATTAAAGAATAAAAACCTCGATATGATCTGCGCAAATGACGTATCAAAAGAAGGCCTTGGCTTTAATTCTGATCATAATGCTTTAACACTGTTCTGGCACAATGAGCAACTAGATTTAGCAATGGGAAGTAAAAAAGATTTGGCCATGAGCGTAATGACTGAGCTTGCCAAGCGTTTGTAAAAATGCTGGAAAGAAACTGAATAAAACATTAACATAAGCCACTCATTTGCACAAAAAATGGCTTGTCTGACTCCCAACAGCGCAAGTAATAAATTATAAGAAAGGAATGGTCATGCCTGCGACAAAAAGAAGTAATCGCAAAGAGCAGATTCTGCAAGCACTCGCACAAATGTTAGAAACCAGCCCAGGTCAACGTATCACAACCGCAAAACTAGCGGCGGAGGTAGGTGTGTCTGAAGCTGCGTTATATCGTCATTTCCCGAGTAAAGCACGGATGTTTGAGGGCCTAATCGAGTTTATTGAAGATACTCTGTTATCACGCATTAATCTCATTTTAGAAAATGAGAAAGAAAGCCAAACTCGAGTCTACAATATTTTGCTGTTATTGTTAGCCTTTGCAGAGAAAAACCCAGGCATTACCCGTATTTTGACCGGTGATGCCTTACAAGGTGAACAAGAGCGTTTACGTGAACGAGTACAAGGCTTATTCGAGAAGCTAGAAACTCAATTCAAGCAAGTGCTACGCGAGCGCAAACTTCGCGAAGGCAAAGCATTCCAATCAGACGAAAGCACCCTAGCCAATTTCTTACTCGCCTATGTTGAAGGTAAGATGAACCAATTCGTGCGCAGCGACTTTAAAGCAAAACCAAGTGCACAATTTGAAAAACAATGGCCAGAACTACAGAAGATTTGGTTGTAGGAAATTAGCCGTAGGCGCGATCTCATATCGCGCAGCGGTGAAATTAAAATTACGCGGGATAAACCCGCTGCTACCCTTTTAACAAAACCTACCGACAACTTTTTTTAGCTTATGGCTGATAGCTTAAAGCTTAAAGCTTACAGCTATCAGCTCACCTCCCCAAACACGCCACTTATCGTATCTACTCGAATTGTTTATTAAAAACGCTACACTGGGTGCGTAAATTTTAAAAACAACGAGAAAGACTAATGAAAGCGCAATTATCACTTTTGAGCTTAGCCTTGGTGACAAGCCTTGGTAGTGCACATGTTAGTGCGAAAGAGGCTCTGCAATTTAAAGACGTGTTTGATTTTAAATACGCAAAAGGCACCCAACTTTCTGAAGACGGCCAAATTCTTAGCTTTAGTGCAGACCCTTATCGCGGTAATGCTGAAGGTCAGGTTTATACGTTAAACAATAACCACCTACTTACCAGCGTTGAGCGCGGTACTCGCCCTACTATTAATAAAGCGGCAAACTGGGTGGCTTTTACTCAGGTACCTACCCTACTTGAAAAAGAAACCACCAAGAAAAAAGACCAGCTGAAAAATAACCTTGTTTTAGTAAATACTAAAAATGGCGAGCAGCAGACTTTTAACGATGTAAAAGACTATGCGTTATCGGATGATGGTATATGGCTTGCCTATCGACTAGATAAGAAAGCAGAAAAAGCAGATAAAAAAGACGGCGAAGAAAAAGACGAAAACAGCAGCGAAATCAAGCCAGATAAAAAAGATAAAAGCTTTGATTTAGTGCTTGTTAATCTTCAAGACAAAACCACTCACACTATAAATAATGTATTTAGCTATGCGATTAGCAGTACAGGCGAGCAATTATTAGCAAGCCAAAGCTACAGCGATGGTGCCGACAACCAAGTTGTATTAGTTGATCTTAATAATGACTTTGCAACTAACGTGTTGATTGATGAGCCTGGTGTTGTTGCAAATAAAATTGCATGGCAACCAAACAGCAATACCGCAGCACTATTAATTGGTAATTATGTTAATGATGATACACGACGTCGCGATCACAGCTTACAGCTTTTACAAAACGGGGCTCTTTCAACCATTAACTCAGCAGATAGCAGCTGGACTATCGGCAAAACAGCATCATTAAAATGGTCTGAAGATGGTGCTCGTTTATACTATGAAAACCACCCTAAACTCGCCGCAAAATCTGTCTTGAAAGAATACAAAGATGAAGCCTCTTTATATGATTTCGATACCATACGCGACCAGAAGGGCCTAAACGTTTGGCACAATAAAGACGCTGAAATTAAGCCTCGCGAAGAGCAGCAATGGAACAAAGCGAATAAGCTTCGTCACTACCAAGCTGTGTATCATATAAATGGTCAGCACGTTGTGCAGCTAAGCACACCAAACATGCCTGAAGTTTCGCTTAACACTAATCGCGAAGCACTATTAGGCTATTCAGACCGACCTTACTTAGAGCGCGTTATGTATGGTGGTTTTTATGCAGATTACTTCAGTGTTGATGTTAAAACCGGTAAACAAACAGCTATCGTCAGCGACTATCCATTTAGACCAAGCCTTGCGCCAAATGGTCAATTTGCAGCATTTTTCCAAGATAGCCAAGTTCAGCTAAAAGACTTAGGTAGCAACAAGGTTTCGACCTTATCTAAAGCAATTAACGCTGTTTTTGCTGATGATAAACATGACTACCCATCACCTCAGCCGGGTTATGGTTTTGCGGGCTGGTTGAACGACAGCAGCCAAGTATTGGTTTACAGCAAATTTGATATTTGGGCTTTTGATGTCGCATCACAAAAGGCAACGCGCTTAACTCAAGGTAAAGAAACTAACACCCAATATCGTGTTATTAAACTTGATAAAGACCAAGTTGGTTTTGCCAAAGATGAAACATTATTGCTAAGCGCAACCAACGTGCAAGATAAGCAAACAGAGATTGCCAAACTTGACTTATCGAGCAATAAAGTCAGCAAAGTACTTTCGGGTAAAAAGCGCTATGACGTAGTGAAAAAGGCTAAAAATGCCGACAAATACCTATTTACTGCACAAACATACCAGCAATTCCCTGATTACTACCAAACTGATTTTAGCTTCAAAAAGCCACAACGTGTTACTAACCTAAACCCGCAAATTAGCAACTTTGCATGGGGTGAAAAACCTGAGCTTATTAGCTACAAAGGGTTTGATGGTGAAGATTTACAAGGCGTATTAATTAAGCCTGCAGGCTATAAAAAAGGCGATAAGGTTCCTGTAGTTGTGTACTTCTACCGCTATATGAGCCAACGCATGTATGACTTCCCGAAAATGGAGTTAAATCATCGTCCTAACTTCCCGATGTTTACCTCAAATGGCTATGCGATTTTCTTACCTGATATCCGTTTTGAGATTGGTCATCCTGGTAAATCATCAACGCAAACTATGATCAACGCAACTCAAAAGTTAATTGATTTAGGCATTGCTGATCCAGATAAAATTGGTTTACAAGGTCACTCTTGGGCAGGCTACCAAAGCGCCTTTATGATCACTCAAACAGACATGTTCAAGGCCGTTGTATCAGGTGCGCCAGTATCTAATATGACCAGTGCTTACAGCGGTATTCGCTTAAAATCAGGTCTTGCCCGTCAGTTTCAATACGAAACAGGGCAAAGCCGTATAGGCAAAACTTTATTCGAAGCGCCAGAGCTATATATCGAAAACTCACCGGTGTTCTTTGCCGATAAAGTGAATACCCCAATTCTGATTATGTTTGGTGACAAAGATGATGCAGTGCCATGGCACGAAGGGGTTCAATACTACTTAGCTCTTCGCCGTGCCGGTAAAGATGCAACCTTCTTACAATACGAAGGTGAACCACACCACTTGAAGAAATTCCCTAACCAAGTGGATTTTTCGGTGCGCATGATGGAATATTTTGATCATTACTTAAAAGGTAAACCTGCTGCTAAGTGGATCAAAAACGGCGTCCCTTTTATTGAAGAATAAACAATAAGCTGAATTTCAGCTTAATGTCCCCCTCCCCTAGAGCCAGCATTATTGCTGGCTTTGTTCGAAAAAATCAATCACACCATCTATTTTATCGATTTTATCAATCGATTTAAACCCCAGTTTGTAAGTGGAAAGTTAATCAGAACAACTCTATATTTCACCCAACTTCTAACTGGAGACAACACAATGTTAAAAAAATCAACTTCAGCTTTCTCTAAAGTCGCTGTTGCAGTGTCACTGTTGGTGGCAACAGGCGTACAAGCTACGAACGAAATAAAATCAAACCAATTCTGGTGGCCAGAGCAATTAGACCTTAGCCAACTTCGTGCTCATGGCGCAGAGTCTGATCCTATGGGTCCATACTTTAATTACAAAAAAGAATTCTTAAAATTAGATCTAAATGCGGTAAAAGCCGACATTGAGAAGGTACTGACTGACTCTCAAGACTGGTGGCCTGCTGATTACGGTCACTACGGTCCATTCTTCATCCGCATGGCGTGGCACGCATCAGGCACTTACCGTACATTCGATGGCCGTGGTGGTGCTGGCGGTGGTCAACAACGTTTCGACCCACTAAACAGCTGGCCAGATAACGCAAACCTTGATAAAGCGCGTCGTTTACTTTGGCCAATAAAGCAGAAATATGGCCGCAGTATTTCTTGGGCTGACTTAATGGCACTAACGGGTAACGTTGCACTTGAATCAATGGGCTTCAAAACTTTCGGTTATGCCGGTGGTCGTGAAGACGATTGGGAACCAGACTACGTATACTGGGGCCCTGAAGGCAAAATGTTAACTGACGAACGTCGTGACAAAAAAGGCAAACTAAAAGGTCCACTAGCGGCAGTTGAGATGGGCTTAATCTATGTAAACCCTGAAGGCCCACACGGTAATCCTGATCCACTTCTTGCAGCAGAAGATATTCGTTTATCTTTCGGCCGCATGGCAATGAACGATGAAGAAATCGTTGCCCTAATCGCCGGTGGTCACAGCTTTGGTAAAGCTCACGGTGCCAAAAAAGCGACCTGTTTAGACAAAGAACCTGCAGCAGCAGGTATCGAAGAACAAGGCTTAGGTTGGAAAAATAAATGTGGTAAAGGCCATTCAGAAGATACCATCACTTCAGGTCTTGAAGGTGCATGGACTGTGACACCAACACGTTGGTCAATTAACTACCTTCAAAACTTGTTCAGCTTTGAATGGGTTAAAACCAAGAGCCCAGCAGGGGCAACTCAGTGGATCCCTGAAAAGGGTCAAGCATCTAATCTTGTGCCAGATGCACACATCAAAGGTAAGCGTCATGCACCTATCATGTTCACAACCGATATCGCGTTAAAAGCTGACCCTGAGTTCCGTAAGATCTCAGAACGTTTCTTAAACGACCCGAAAGAGTTCGAACTCGCATTTGCTAAAGCATGGTTCAAACTAAACCACCGTGACATGGGCCCACGAGCTCGTTACTTAGGTGACTTAGTGCCAGAAGAAGTATTAATTTGGCAAGACTACATCCCTGCGGTTGATCACAAACTAGTAGACAGCAAAGATATCGCGTCACTTAAAGCTAGCATCTTAGATTCAGGTTTATCTGTATCTGAACTAGTGCGTGTTGCTTGGGCATCAGCAGCAAGCTACCGCGACACAGATATGCGTGGTGGTGCAAACGGTGCACGTATTCGTTTTGCTCCGCAAAAAGATTGGCCGGTAAACAACCCGAAAGAAGTGGCTAAAGTACTTAGCAAACTTGAGAAAATCCAAACTAAGTTCAACAAAAACGCATCTGGCGGTAAAGAAATTTCACTAGCAGATATGATTGTTCTTGGTGGTGCGGCTGCAATCGAAAAAGCAGCAAGCGACGCTGGTTTCTCTATCGCAGTACCATTCAAGCCAGGTCGTATGGATGCATCATTAGAAATGACTGACGTTGAATCATTCGAAGTGCTTGAGCCAACGGCAGATGCGTTCCGTAACTACTATAGCTCAGCATGGAAATCACCGGCTGAAATGCTTGTTGAACGTGCTGATTTATTAAGCTTATCAGTACCAGAAATGACTGCACTACTAGGTGGTATGCGTGCTCTTAACGCGAATACTGACCAAACTAAACACGGTGTATTCACGAAAAAACCAGGCACATTAAGTAACGATTTCTTCGTTAACCTACTCGATATGTCAACGAAGTGGTCTAAATCTTCTGAAGAAGGTGTTTACGAAGGCCGTGACCGTAAGTCAGGCAAACTTAAGTGGACAGCAACACCTGTAGACTTGATCTTTGGCTCCAACTCAGAGCTTCGTTCAATTGCTGAAGTGTATGCATCTGACGATGCTAAACAAAAGTTCGTTGATGATTTCGTAGCAGCGTGGACTAAAGTAATGACGCTAGATCGTTTCGACCTACGTTAATATATTTTCGCAACCAACAAAGCCGCTAAGTTAGCGGCTTTTTTATTTTTCGTTAATAATTTACTCGACAAGCCAGCAGTTTACGTTAAAAATAAAACTTTATTACTATTTTTATTTGGATACAGGCACCAGGGATGATTACGCGCTTTATACTGCTTTTTGTTATCTACTCAATATGCCTAACTTTGGCTAATCAAAGCCGCGCCGATAACTCCCCTATTGTTAATATTAACCAACGTAGCATTGACCTCACCCAATTTGATATGAGCTATTTTATTGATGGCTCTGGCACTATGCCTCTTTCACAAGTTCAGCTGCAAAGTTTTATAAACAGTCAAAACAAGCTCACTTTAGGCACGAATGCCAAAACAACATGGTCAAAAATAGTTATAAAAAATACCTACAGCGACACCCTGCGCTTATTTGTACATAACCCAGATGCCTATCACTTAGAAGAAGTGAGCTTTTACGAAACGCAAGCAGGGCAACTGATAAACCAATCGGTCATTCAGCTTGATAAAGCAGGACCTAAAACCAACATGTTTGGTGGTAGTGCCGTATTTTCGTTTTATATTGCACCCAATCAGCAAAAAACAATTTACATAAAAAGCGTGACCTTTTCTCATCAATGGTTTGCACTCGCTATTTTTGATGAAGAGCACTCAAAACGTGCTCTTGTAGGGAATGGTAATTATATTGCTCTACTTGTTGGGATGATGTTAGCACTGATGATTTATAACTTTTTCTTGTATTTATCGGCACGTAAAATCGAGAACATCGTTTACGCCCTTTACCTTATTTCTGGCACAGTTTGGGTGGCGCTATCTTATGGTGTTGCCGCTAACTTTTTCGGTATTTTTAGTGCCGAACTATTACAACTCAATTCTAACTTGCTAAGTATGCCAAGCTTTTTAGTGATCTTTGTAATGCTTATTTTCGAAACCAAAAAGCTCTACCCTAAAGAGCATATTGCACTTTCGATTATTTTGTTCTTACTCGTTGCGGACTTTGTTTATAGCTTGTTCGATATTGTAGGTGCATTAAAACCTGCCAGCAGCTTGGCTGCATTAATGATGACTGTGACATTTGGAGTATCTATTTCGCTGTGGCGCAAAGGTAACGCGCTGGCAAAATACTTTTTGCTCGGCCACTCTATGTTCGTTATTTTCAATATGCTGGCGGTGCTTTATTACAAAGGGATCAGCGACGCAAACGTGATTAATAGCCACGGTGTTGGCATAGGTATTTTGCTCGAAGCGTTAATGATGGCGTTTATTCTTTCCTATCGAATTAAGAGCCTCGAAAAAATTAAAGCACAGCAAACTGAGCTCAACCGCTTGGTCGATACAGACCCTATGACAGGCCTGTATAATCGCCGTTACTTTGACAGAAAAAGTGAAGAACTGATTGCCGCGATGGCAACCAATCAGCAAGAGTTTACCCTCCTAATTGCTGATCTCGACCACTTCAAAAACATTAACGACACATACGGCCACGATGTTGGCGATAAAGTTATTATCGCATTTGCCAACATACTCACCTCAGAACAAGGCCTTGCTGATATAGCCTGCCGTTACGGCGGCGAAGAGTTTGTGTTACTACTCAATTGTAACCTACTTGATGCAAAGCTAGTTGCCGAGCGAATTCGCCAAAAGGCGCAAGAAACCTACATCACTATTGATGAAGTGCAAACCGTGCAGTTTACCGTGAGTATTGGTATACACAGCGTAGCTCACTCTTCAACAACCGTGAAAGAAACCCTCACCGTTGCCGACAAAGCATTGTATAAAGCGAAAAGTAACGGCCGTAATTGTGTTGAAGTGGCTGCTTAGACGGGAAAAGTTTCAAGTTTCAAGTTTCAAGTTTCAAGTTTCAAGTTTCAAGTTTCAAGTTTCAAAGTAACTTAAGGCTTTAAAACGATTAGCTAAAGTGAATAATGGTTGTTCCAGGTTGCTTTTTAGCTTGGTACATAGCCGCATCGGCTTCTTCAATTAACTGATTCGCTGCGTACACACCATCTCCTAGAAAATGCGCTGTCACACCTATACTCGCTGTAACCTCAATTGATATACCTTTAGAACTAAATGGTTTTGTAAACTGAGCCGCAATTTTATGCGCTAAGCGATTCAAAATCATCGTATTAGTTACTCCTGATATAGTCACTAAAAACTCATCGCCGCCCATTCTTACTACATAGTCGGTACTTCTAACGGCGGCTTGAAGTTGCTTTGCAACCCATACTAAAACTTCATCACCTATTGCATGACCATATTGATCGTTGATTTGTTTAAACTCATCCAAATCGATATAAATAAAGCCCATTCCCTCAGCCACATCACCATTTTCACTAAATACATCATTCAATAATTGCTCTAGATAACGACGGTTCGGTAATTGGGTAAGCGGGTCAAGGTTAGCAAGCTCAATCAACGCCTGTTCTTTATTTTTTCGAGCTGAAATGTCACGCACAATCGCAAGAAGATAACTTTTTCCTTGATGGTCGATATAACAAACACTCACTTCAGTTGGAAAAGTATGACCATCTTTATGTTTTAAGCACGACTCAAAAATAGTGGTTTCTTGGGCTTTTATTCGCGCTACCCTATCCAGCCATTTGCTATTCGTATCATAGTCTGGGTTAATATCTGGCACAGTCAGTTTTAGTAGCTCTTCTTTTTCATAACCTAAGCACTTGTAAGCTAATTGATTACAGTTAAGAATTTGACCAAACTGAGGGTCTGCAATAAACATGGCATCATTTGATTTATCAACCAAATATGTCAGTAGAATATCTGCTGCCGCCTCTTTATTGACCGTTGTTAAATCAATTATCTGTGAAATATAACGAACGACATTACCGTCATTATCTACCTCTGCGACAATGTTCAGCTGGCAATAAATAGAATGCCCAAGCTTATGCTTGTAACGCTTTTCGATTTGTAATGGCTGCTCAGGGAACTGATTAAGCTTGGCACGAATAGTTTTATTTAACTCCCTGTCATCAGCATGAGTTATAACAACATCATCTGCGTACACTTCATCGCCTTCATAACCTAATAATTGTTTTAGTGCCGGGTTTGCATATTCAAGTTTACCGCTAGGCGAAGAAACAGTAACGGGGATAGGTGTAATTTCTATTAACCGATAAACAGGGTTAATAAACATCTGTGCGTCGTTAAGCTTCATGGGCAACTCGAGTCCAATACATTATTACTACTCAGCAAAATGAAATAATAGACCATAAATCGGAACTTGGCTGTATGGGAGGAGCTGTAAGCTAAATTATTAAGGCCGTCATATGGCGTTATAAAAAAACGCTAAAGCCTGACCTCCAAACAAGTGCTAACCTAGCACCTAGTTCCTAGAGCCTAGCTCCTGGCTCCTGGCTCCTAGCCAGTAATGTCTTTCCCCTAGCAACTAGCAGCTAGTAACTTAGCTCAACAATACTGCCCTGCTGCAAAGCCGCAGCTCCAAGCATATTGGAAGTTGTAGCCGCCTAACCAGCCGGTGACATCGGTTACTTCGCCGATGAAATAAAGGCCCTGTGACTTTTTCGCTTCGAAGGTTTTTGAGCTTAACTCGTCGGTGTCTACACCGCCAAGCGTGACTTCGGCGGTTCTGTAACCCTCTGTGCCGTTGGGTTTAATTTGCCAATTATGAACGTAGTCATGTAACGCGTCGATTTGCGCATGGCTTAGCTGGTTTACATTGCAATCTGGAATAGCCTTGGTGTCGTGCAGCATTTCAACAAAACGCTTTGGTAAAATTGTCGCAAGAGTATTTTTTAGTGACTTTTGCCCTTGGCTTTGACGCCACTGCTCAAGCTGCTGTTTTAAATCGAGCTCGGGTAACAAGTTGATGTACACAGTTTGCCCTGCACGCCAAAAAGAGCTGATTTGCAAAATCGCTGGGCCCGAAAGGCCACGGTGAGTAAACAGGATGTTCTCTTTGAACTGGGTGCCATCTTCACTGCTAACCAGACAAGGAATACTGATCCCCGATAAACCTTCAAAGCGATCTTTATCGTGCTGGTGCAAAGTAAATGGCACTAATGCCGCCATGGTTGGTAACACTGTTAAACCAAATTGATCTGCAATTTTATAACCAATTGGTGTTGCACCGAGCTTAGGCATGGTTAACCCACCGGATGCAACAACTAACGACTCGCATTGATAGCTGTCTTGCTCGGTAATAACTTCATAACCAGCATCTGTTTTGGTCACACTGAGTACTTCGTTACGCAGCGCTATGTTAACTCCCGCCCACTCGCACTCAGTTAAAAGAATATCGACGATATCTTGTGCGCTGTTATCGCAGAATAACTGGCCCAGCGTTTTATGGTGATAAGCCAAACCGTGACGGTCCACCAGCTCAATAAAGTCATGTTGGGTATAACGGCTTAAACACGATTTTACAAAGTGAGGATTGCCACACAAGTAATTGTCTGGGCTTGCGTTTTCATTGGTGAAGTTACAACGACCACCGCCGCTGATTAATATTTTACGGCCCGGCTTTTTGCCCATATCAAGCACAGTAACATTGCGACCACGGTAGCCTGCTTGTGCAGCACACATCAAACCTGCGGCACCGGCGCCAATCACAATTACGTCTACTTGGGTCATTACTCATACTCACTAAAAAAATTTAGCTGATTATAACAAGTTATTTTCGCTGCAGTGTTAACAGTACGGTGTTTTTACAAAAAAGATAAAACCAAAAAACGAAATAAAGTAAAAACTCAAAACTAAAAATTTATAACTTTATTATGAGAAAAGTATTAAAAAACACCATAAAAAGACTGATTTAGACGTCTATACATTCGGTTATAACCAAAATAGAGACAACCATAATAAAACGATATTTTAACTAAATTTACATTTATTTTACCTTTGTCCCCCTTCGCGAAAAATACCGTGAAGATTTACATAACAATCTAGGGATCATTATGACAACTAACAACAACTTGAAGAAGTGCGCAATTGCACTGAGCTTGACTGCGTTGTTTGGGACAACAGCAGCAATGGCTACTCCAAACCAACTTATGTCGCCATCTATGCAGGAAACTGCAGCAAAATTACAAGGTCAAGAAGGCTTTGGTACGCAATTCATCATCAAATATAAAAATAACAATGATGAAATGATGACTATGTCGGCAGCAGAACAATCGCCAACTATGATGAACAAAAAAGCAAAAGGCTTTGTTAAAAACTTCACCAGTAAGAAAGGTAAAGTAAAAGCACAATATGTTCGTGCAATGGCGATGAATAATCACCACGTAATGCGTGCTGATAAAAAACTTTCTGCTCAAGAAGCACAAGAGTTCATGCAAGAGGTGCTTGCAACAGGTAATGTTGAATACATCGAAATTGACCAAATGTTAAAGCCATTTGCAACGCCTAACGACCCTCGTTATGACGACCAATGGCACTACTACGAGCAAGCAGGTGGTTTAAACCTTCCTACAGCTTGGGATACAGCAACAGGTAGCGGTGTGGTAGTTGCGGTACTTGATACAGGTTACCGTCCTCATATTGATCTAAACGCAAACATCCTTCAGGGCTATGACATGATCTCTAACGTGTCTGTAGCAAACGATGGGGGCGGTCGTGATAGCGATGCTCGCGATCCAGGTGATGCAATCAGTGCTAACGAGTGTGGTTACACACACGGTGCTCAAGACTCTAGCTGGCACGGTACGCACGTTGCCGGTACAGTTGCAGCTGTTACTAACAACGGTGAAGGTGTTGCAGGTGTTGCTTACGATGCGAAAGTAGTTCCTGTTCGTGTACTTGGTAAATGTGGTGGTTTAACATCTGATATCGCTGACGGTATTATCTGGGCTTCAGGTGGTTCAGTTTCTGGTGTACCAGCAAATGCTAACCCTGCTGATGTTATTAACATGAGTTTAGGCGGTAGCGGCTCATGTAGCTCTACAACACAAAATGCAATTAACCAAGCCCGTAACAACGGCACTGTAGTCGTTATCGCAGCAGGTAATGACAACGATAACTCTGCAAACTACAACCCAGGTAACTGTAATGGCGTAGTAAACGTTGCATCAGTAGGTCGTAACGGTGGTCGTGCATACTACTCAAACTACGGTAGCAACATTGATGTTGCAGCACCGGGTGGCGCGCAAAGCTTTGCTAATGATTCTGAAGGTGTGTTATCAACTCACAACTCAGGCTCAACAGGCCCAAGCAGCGATTCATATCACTACTCGCAAGGTACATCGATGGCAGCACCACATGTTGCGGGTGTCGCTGCGCTAATCAAGCAAGCTAAACCTTCAGCAACGCCTGATGAAATCGAAAACATTTTAAAATCAACAACCCGTTCTTTCCCAGCAACATGTACTAGCTGTGGGACAGGTATTGTGGATGCGGCAGCAGCAGTTGCAGCGGCATCAGGTACAACTCCGCCACCACCAACGGGGAATGTGTTAGAAGATGGTCAAGCACTAACAGGTTTAAGTGGCTCTGCTAGCAGCCAAACTTTCTACACAATGGAAGTACCTAGTGGAGCTACTAACGTAACTTTCACTATGAGTGGCGGTACAGGTGATGCTGACCTTTACGTTCGTGCAGGTAGCGCACCAACAACGTCAACCTATGATTGTCGTCCATACAAAGGCGGTAACAATGAAGTATGTTCTATCGATAACCCAACAGCAGGTACTTACCATGTAATGCTGAATGGTTATTCTGCCTACTCAGGTGTTAGCTTAGTGGGTGATTTAACTGTATCAGGCGGAGGTTCAGGCTCAGGTTCACCACAAGCAGGTGGCGGCACAGTGACTGATATCTCGGCAAGTGCAGGTCAGTGGAAACATTACACATTAGAAGTACCAGCAGGTATGGCAAGCTTCACAGTAACGACTTCTGGTGGCTCGGGTGATGCTGACTTATTCGTTAAGTTTGGTAGCCAACCAACGACATCAAGCTATGACTGTCGTCCGTACAAAAACGGTAACGCAGAAACATGTACATTCAGTAACCCACAAGCAGGTACTTGGCACTTAAGCTTAAATGCTTACAAGACTTTCTCTGGTGTGACATTGGATGCACAGTATCAACCTTAATAGTTGATCTCCCCAGTTCCCCCCTGGGACTTTCAGCCGGACTTACGTCCGGCTTTTTTGTATTTACTTAATTAAGCACGAATTGCTATTAAAGTTTTTCTAGCACAGATTCAGCGCGGCTCACAACAAACTCTTTATCTTGTTCAACAAAAAGCCCTGTTACTATTTGGTTTTCAACGATCATCGCGTAACGCTTTGAGCGCACACCACCAAAACTTGCCGTATCTTTATCTAAACCAAGTGCTTTAGTAAAGCTGGCATCACCATCAGCCAACATACGAATGTGCTCAGCATTGTGCGCTTCACCCCATGCTTTCATTACAAATGCATCGTTTACCGATACACAGTAAATTGCATCAACGCCTTTGGCAGTAATTTTATCAGCTAAGGTGATAAATTCTGGTAAGTGAGCATTAGAACAGGTTGGTGTAAATGCGCCAGGCACGGCAAATAACACCACTTTTTTATCTGCAAATAATGCCTCTGTTGATAAGGTTTGCATACCTTCACTAGTTAATTCGCTAAGGGTTGCTGCAGGTAAAGTTTGGCCTTGTTCGATCATCGTGATTCCTTGAAAGAAAATAAGAGTACAGAGTATATACCCAAAAAATTGAATACCGCATGATTTAAGGGGAAACAATGCAAAACATTGTTCGCCCTTTTAAGTGTTATAAACCTAAGCTGGATTTAATAGTGTGCATTTGCTCTTGTAGGCGCAGCTGAATATCACTAACCAGTGAGTTCGACTCGCTTACTTGCCCCTTCATGCTTTGCATTGATTGGCTAAAGTTTTCGAGTAAAGCATTTTGCTGCTTAGCAAGCTCCATAGCATCAAACGCTACTTTATTGGCATCTTGCGCGTTGTCAGCTACGCCTTCTGAGTTACGTTTAAGCTCTTGGGCATTTTGTGTTTGCAGCTCGGCATCATTAGCCAACGCACTAATTTGCTCTGATACCATGGTTGAATTTTCACTTAAGCGGTTTAGCTGACTATTAATATCATCAAGTGAACCTTGTGTTTGTCTGGCAAGTTTTCGGACTTCGTCCGCTACAACCGCAAAACCTCGACCATGTTCACCGGCACGAGCCGACTCAATCGCTGCATTCAGTGCCAATAGATTTGTTTGTTCAGCAATGTTTTTGATCACCTCTATGACTTGGCCAACATCATCAACCCCTTTTAATAGCTCTTTTAAGCTATCAAGACCTTGTTCAACGCGCTCTTCAGTTCGAGAACTTGCGGTTAACATGCTGTCGGCAAAACCTAAGCTTTGCTCCATCGCCCCAAAAGTTTGTTTAGCATTATCAGCAACTTGACCATTTATGTTATTGACCTGCTCACCAATGTGTTGAATATCAGAAAGTAAACCTTGGTTTTGTTCAACCTGAGAATGGCTGGCATCCGTTTGCTGTGCAATGGTATGTAAGTGCTCGCTCATCTCTAGCATAAAGTCATTAATAACCTTCAGCATTTGTGCTCGTTCTTCTGCCTCACCACGCTGACGCTCAATCAGTTGATTAAAGTAATGGGCAATTTCACCTATTTCGGTTTTCGGGTTTTTACTCTCGATGTTTTTAAGCTCATTACTTTCAATTAAGAAAGCAAAACCATCACGTAATTGGCGCAATGGGTTAAGCACTTGGTTACGCTGTACAAAGTAAACACCCCCCGCTAAAACCACCAGCATGCTAATGGCCACACAGAACACGATAAACACTTGTTGCTTAAGATTACTTTGTTCATCTTTTAACTGTTGCTCAGCACCAAGCACCGTCGCAGATAGGGCTTCAATCTGTTCTCGAAGTGCTTGCATGCCAGTTTGACGTTGCTTAGCTTGCTCAAGAGTGGATGCTAAATCACGTGGGAAACGTTTAGGCCAGCTACTTAGTTCAGCTTTAATATCACCGGCTAAGTCTTCAGCTTCTTCACCAAAAAACAAAGCGTCTTCATCCACTTCGCTCATAACACCTAGGTTTTCAAGTCTATCGATTTTAGCAGCAAGGTCATTTAGGTTTTCAACACTTTGATTGAGGCTATTTTTAGTGTCTTGATCATAGTTAAGCACTAACTTGTATGTATACAAAGCGAGTGATGTAACTTCGCTGTAGTAGTCAGCAGCAAGTTGATAATACTCAAGTGCAAGCACTGTTTGCGGCTCGGCTTTGCTTGCATAGCCAATTAACGATGAGGCCGAACCTGCCATTTGCCTTAACGAGTTATCGAGCAGCGCCATTTCGTTACCCGATAGCTTACCTAAAGCACGATACTTACCATTAATGTCTTTATCGAGCGCCGTCAGTTGGCTATTTAGTTGGCCCGCCAAGTCATTAGATAGCTCAGTTAAATGCTGCTTTTTAACATCGCTTATTAGCGTTGAGGCTTTATTTAAGTGTTGGCTGTCACCTTGCTCTAAATAATCATCAAGGTAACTTTTTAAATCAATAATGATGGTGTTTTTAAGCTTATTATAAGCGTTATCTTGCTGCTCTAAACCGAGTAAAGTTTGACTAGCCCAGAACAGGGTTGCTGCCAGTAAAATACTAGCGAGAGTGAGTAAAACGGCCAATAGCCGAGTAAATGATGACACGCGCATAAACGATATTCCCAAGTAACGTTACGCGCGTAGAATATTAACCTTTTATGACAATTTGATGTAAACCGTAAAAAATAACAGGTAAAAACGAATCAAACTAAGCTAAAAGGGTTACATAAATACCAATTTGCTTAATTAAGGGGTCTATTTTGAGGCAATAAAACCTCGTCGATAACAAGGCAAAAATTTCGCTATTAAGTTGCTCTTAATGGAAAATTTTTAACGCTGGTAGCGGTAGGTTTAATCCCTCAAAATGATTAAGTATTATTGCGGATTAATGGTATTAAACCATTGCTGCCTTCACATACACATCAAAGCGGTTCTTTTTAGTTTTGATTTGCATACTCGGGGTTTTATCATTTAGAAATGGGGCGTAATCTGGGCGCTTTACGACTACTCGTTTACTAGCAAGCGGATAAGCAAAATCAAGAAGATCATCGGCATCGTTATCTCCGCCCACAAGCTCTTGGAATACTCGCATTTCTTTTTTAACAAGGGCTGACTTTTCACGATGAGGAAACATAGGATCTAAGTACACAACATCTGGTGTATCGCTGCACTGCGCCAGTAAAGTATGGCTTGAGCCAAACACTAGGCTCATGTTTTCTTTCATCCAAGGACCAATTTCAGCATCGTTATAGGCGCGTTCTAGACCATCAAATAAAAGCGCAGCAACAACAGGGTGGCGTTCATGCAAAATCACCTTACAACCTAGCGATGCCAGTACAAAGCCGTCGCGGCCAAGGCCTGCAGTGGCATCAAGCACCACTGGCGTGGCACCTTTGTTTAACCCTACAGCCTTTGCAATTGCTTGCCCTTTACCACCACCAAACTTACGGCGATGGGCGGCAGCACCGGTTACAAAATCAACATGGATAGCACCAAGTTTTGGCTCGTCCTTTTTCTTTAAGCTGAGACCCTGATCGTCATAATGAAGCGAAAAGCCAACATTCTGCTCAGCCCACTTAGCCAAACCAAAACGCTGTTCGATGGCATCTAAATAAGGACGCATTTCTTTAAAAGGACAATGAATTACCACGCAAAACTCCGAGCTAAATTATTCGGCGCCAGTATAGCATGGCTTAAAATAGCTCGATATCCGTTTGTGAAGTGACATCTTCGGTCTCACTCGGTTCAGCCATTTTTTGTAAGCTAGCTAAAAGTTCACTACGCGATTCGATAATATGCTTTAGCTGATACTTTATAAACGCTAAGTCTTCATTGAGCGAGGTAAACTGCAATTGAGTTTGTTTTAATTGCTGTAGGTGAAATGCGACTTCTTCACTACTTGATAAACCACTTTGTTCAATTGACTTATTTAGCTCATCTAGTTGGGCGGCAAACTTTTCAACAGCACGTTCGCGCGAATCACTGTTTTGGTACATTTGATCAGATAACTCATTAAACGAGTTACCTATTTGCTGCGCCTGAGTCAGTGCCCGCTCATTGTTTTCCATGTCTTGTACTTTAGCGTTAGTCACTTCAAGAATATGCGGAAATAAATCTTTATAACGGCCATAAAGCTGGGCATCATCAAGTGGCATGTTTTTAACCAGCATCGACACTTTAGGGTAATTAATAATTGTGCGATGGCTAAAGTCAACAAAGCGATTTGCATCACGGTGTTTTTCGAGTAGCTCTTGCTCTAGTGGACACACTCCGCCCTCAGCACTACAAAATACGCCAATATCTTGATACCAAAACGCCAGCACTACATCGAGCTCCATCGGATTAAAAAACTCAAACATATGCTCAGATAACGCTTTGATATCGTGTGCATGATAGCTCTGCCCAACGTAGCGCATTATACGACCCATATCGCCTGAATCTGTCATCGCGATTTCGGCAGTGATTTGCGCTCGCTCTACATCACTTTTAAGCTTTTTAGAGTGCTGACGATATTGATATAACACGCGAATACGTGCCATGAGCTCTTCAGCATTAAATGGTTTTACAATGTAATCAGCTGCACCTGCGTTATAACCTTTTACACGGTCAGGTAAATCAGCTTTACCCGACAAAAACATCACAGGCGTATCTTTTGTTTGCGGGTTGGCTTTTAATTCGTTACATACCTCAAAGCCCGTTTTACCCGGCATTTCGATATCAAGTAAGATGATGTCAGGGTTGTACTTTAACGCCTGTCTTAATCCTTCGTCGCCATTTTTAGCATGGATCAGTGTGCAGAAGCCCGATAGCGATTCCTCAATCACATGATGGATATATTTATCATCATCAATGGCTAATACCAGTTTTGACATGCTTAATTCCTATAAACTCTTTTTTAAGAAGAATAGTACGAGAGCGTAATTTTGCGAAGAAATATTAATAAAAAAAGCGCCTTACGGCGCTTTAAATCAACAAAAATTATTATGCAGCAATGCCGCTATGTCTCAGTAGTGCATCGACTTGCGGTTCGCGTCCTCGGAACTTTTTAAATAACTCCATAGGCTCTTCACTACCCCCTTTCTCTAAAATGTTCTTTAAGAAAGCTTCGCCCGTTGCAGGGTTAAAGATACCTTCTTCTTCAAACTTAGAAAACGCATCAGCCGAGAGCACTTCAGCCCACTTATAAGAGTAATAACCTGCGCTATAACCACCCGCAAAAATATGGCTAAAGCCATGCTGAAAACGGTTAAACGCTGGCGCTTTAACAACAGCAGTTTTACTGCGCACCTCGTCAAGTGTTGCTTGAATATTACATGGCTCACCCGCTTTGTAAGTATGGTGAATAGTAAAGTCAAACAACGAGAACTCTAGCTGACGCAGCATTTGCATACCTGATTGGAAGTTCTTCGCCGCAAGGAGTTTATCTAATAACTCTTTTGGTAACGGCTCACCTGTTTCATAGTGACCCGAAATAAAGCTCAGCGCTTCTTCTTCGTAACACCAGTTTTCAAGGAACTGACTTGGTAACTCAACCGCATCCCATGCAACACCGTTAATACCTGCAACCGGCGCAGCATCAACTTGCGTCAACATATGGTGAATACCATGACCAAACTCATGGAATAAAGTTGTCACTTCATTATGAGTAAACAAGGCGGGCTTATCACCCACTGCTTTATTAAAGTTACACACTAAGTAGGCAACAGGGGTTTGTAATTCGCCGTTAGCACGTACTTTACGACCCATGCAGTCATCCATCCACGCACCTCCGCGTTTGCGATCGCGGGCGTATAAATCAAGATAAAAGCGACCACGTAAGGTATTGCTGCTGTCGTAAATTTCGAAGAAACGTACATCAGGGTGATAAGTATCAAACTCTGTTACTTCTTTAACACTAATGCCAAATAAACGATTTACTGTAGTGAATAAGCCACTTAATACTTTATTGGCTGGGAAATATGGGCGCAGTACTTCATCAGAAATCGCATACTTCTCTTGCTTAAGTTTTTCGCCATAATAAGCGTAGTCCCATGCAGCAAGTTCCGTCACACCGTGCTTGTCTTTTGCATAAGCTGTTAGCTCAGCAAGCTCTTGCTCAGCTTGCGGTTTTGACTTATCAGCTAAATCTTCTAAGAATGAGAAAACTTGCTCAGGCGTTTCTGCCATTTTAGTTGCCAGTGACATGTCAGCGTAGCTGCTAAAGCCAAGTAACTCGGCAAGCTCATGACGCAGTGCAAGCTCTTCGCTCATAATGGCAGAGTTATCAAATTCACCAGCATTAGGGCCTTGATCAGAGGCACGGGTCACAAACGCAGTGTAAAACTCTTCACGTAACTCGCGGTTATCTGCGTAGGTCATAATAGGTAAGTAAGATGGAAAGTCTAAAGTAAACACCCAACCTTCTAGCTCTTTACTTTGTGCGGTATCAGCACCAAGTGCTAAAGCAGACTCAGGTAAGCCAGCCAGTTCACTTTCATCAGTAATGTGTTTTTGCCAAGCAAGTGTAGCATCCATAACATTGTTGCCAAACTTAGAAGCCAGCTCAGATAAACGCGCACTGATTTCGCCATAACGTTTTTGTTGTTCAGGTTTTAAAGCAATCCCAGAGAGCTCAAAATCACGTAATGCATTAGTAATGGTTTTTTGTTGGGCAATCGTTAATGATTTAAATTCATCGCTATTATGAAGTGTGTTGTAAGCATCGTACAAACCTTGGTGCTGACCAACAAACGTTGAATACTCAGATAACAATGGCAAACATTGCTCATAGGCTTCACGTAACTCATCACTGTTAACGACTGAGTTCATGTGTGATACCGGTGAAAATAGGCGTGATAACTTGTCATCAGCTTCCTCAAGCGGAAGTACCAAATCATTCCATGTGTATGATTTGGTTGCCAGTACCTCATCGATTTTAGCGCGGCACTCAGCAATTGCCGCTTTTACTGCTGGCACTACGTGTACAGGTTCTATTTTAGAAAACGGCGGAAGCCCTTCTAAACCAATGAGTGGGTTATTTTCTGCAATTGTCATTTTTGTTCTCAAATTTTATGCGAAGATGATTTTGAAGTTGGGGCGAATTGATGAAATACAAGGGGCTTAACCTTGGTCTTTATTATGCTATTATCAAGTTATTACTAAATCGATTAATTAATAAAAAATTATCTATTTTTGAGGACAAACTATGGCTCAGCATTTTGATTACATTGCAATTGGTGGTGGTAGTGGCGGTATTGCCTCTGCAAACCGTGCAGCAATGCGTGGCGCAAAAGTCGCTCTTATTGAAGCAAAACACATGGGTGGCACTTGTGTAAATGTCGGTTGTGTTCCAAAGAAAGTTATGTGGCACGGCGCACAAATCGCTGAAGCTATTAACGCATATGCACCTGATTACGGCTTTGATGTTGAGTTAAAAGGTTTTAGCTGGGCTAAATTAGTTGAAAGCCGCGAAGCTTACATTGGTCGTATTCACCAAGGTTACAACAAGTACTTATCTAGCAATGGTGTGACTGTGATCAATGGCTTTGCTAAGTTTGTTGATAACAAAACAGTTGAAGTTGACGGTGAACTTTACACCGCAGATCATATCCTTGTTGCTGTTGGTGGTCGTCCTACTATTCCTAACATCCCTGGCGCTGAGCTTGGTATTGATTCAAACGGCTTCTTCGAGCTAGACGCACAACCTAAACGTGTTGCTGTGGTTGGTGCAGGTTACATTGCCGTTGAAATCGCTGGTGTACTTCATAGCCTTGGCACAGAAACCCACCTGTTTGTTCGTAAAAACAAACCACTACGTACTTTTGACCCGTACATTATTGATACGCTTGTCGATATCATGGTAAAAGAAGGCCCTACGCTTCACACTGATTGCACTCCAAAAGAAGTAATTAAAGAAAGCGATGGTAGCTTAACAATTCACTTTGAAAATGGTCACAGCCAAAACGTTGATGAAGTTATTTGGGCAATTGGCCGTACACCAACAACTGACAAGATCAACCTTGCAGCAGCAGGTGTTGAAGTGAACGAAAGCGGTTACGTAAAAGTAGACGAATTCCAAAACACCACCGCTGAAAACGTCTATGCAGTAGGTGATATCATCGAAAACGGTATTGAACTTACGCCAGTAGCCGTTAAAGCAGGTCGTATTTTATCAGAGCGCTTATTTAATAAAGAATTACCTGATGATTTAAAAATGGACTACGAGCTAGTACCGACTGTGGTATTCAGCCACCCGCCTATTGGCACGATTGGTTTAACAGAACAAGAAGCTATTTCGCAATATGGTGCTGAAAACGTAAAGGTTTATAAATCAAGCTTTGCAGCAATGTACACAGCGGTTACTCAGCACCGCCAAGCTTGTAACATGATGCTGGTGTGTGCTGGAGAAGACGAAAAAGTTGTTGGCTTACACGGCATTGGCTTCACAGTTGATGAAATGATCCAAGGTTTTGCGGTTGCCATGAAAATGGGCGCAACAAAAGCAGACTTTGATGCTGTTGTGGCTATTCACCCAACAGGCTCAGAAGAGTTTGTGACGATGAGATAAGATTAGCTTTAAGCTAAATTAAAACCTTGTGGTGCTGCCACAAGGTTTTTTTATGCCTATGATTACAAAGTGATGATGAGTTGTTAAACTCAGTTAAAAGAATAAGAACGTAAACTACTTTGCAATCAATCACTTTATTCCCTGTACACCTTGTACAGAGTATCTTTCTGTTCCAAATGTTATTTGGTGCATTATTAATTAATAGCCAAAAACAAAGTCGTTCCTTGGTACTGCTATTTGTATTTCAAGGCTGTGTATGCGCCTTTAACCTGTTAGAAGGGTTAGGCCTTTCTGATTACTTAATCACACCGGCATTTACATTACTGTATGGGCCTATGATTTACTTTTTTACCTTGTCGATTACAGGTAAGCAGCCCTTTATAACATCACACTACGCGGTTCACTTAATTCCTGCGGCTATTTCCTTGGCCTTTACCCACTACACGCAGGAGATCATTTTACTCGGTTCGCTCAGTCAACTTGGCTACTTCTACTTTGCTTATGGCACTTTAAAGGGCTACCACAAACAACTTATGCATGCGCGCTCAGATGCTGAGAGCCTTAAATTAAAGTGGCTGATCAAAGCATTATTTATTTTTGCCATTATTGTCGTATTCGATTTGCTGCGTATGAATGTGCAACCAATCACGCCGCTCGATTTAAAGATGCACTGGTATTTATTAAACGAAATACTGTTACTGCTAATGTTTAGCTTTTTGTTGTTTCACACCATCAAAAATAGCTTTCAATTCGAGCCAGTCACATTGCCTGAAGAACCCGAAGCTGAACAAACTGATTCGTCTGACGAGCAACTTGCGCAGCAAATTTTCTCAACCATTGATAACTTGATTATTAATGAATCGCTTTATCGACAACCTAGGTTGTCATTAAACGACTTAGCAAATCAAACTGGGCTCGGTAGTAAAGAAATATCTTGGGCTATTAACAGCACAACGGGGAACAACTTTTGTGAGTACATCAACCAGCATAGAGTGAATGATGTTAAACGCGAAATAGAGCAAGACTCATCTCAAAAACTCAGCCTGATAGAACTGGCATTTCAAGCTGGCTTTAATTCTAAATCGACTTTTAATGCAGTGTTTAAAAAAGAAACGGGATTAACGCCGAGTCAATTTAAGAAGCAAACACTAAAAACCTGCTCATAAAACAGACAAAAAACGTCCTAAATCCTGTTTTAGGACGCTTTTTTACAGCCCTAACGCTAATTTAAACAAAAAACAACTTTGAGACTCCAGATGTACAAGTCCTATTTTTTACTACTAACATTGTGCCTATTAATAAGCTTTTCGAGCTTTGCTTTAGCAACGAATCACTCTTTAGAAGTAACGAATCAAGCCTTAAAAGTGCAACCAAGTCGTGTTGGTGCAAGCGACCCAATCGCTTACTTTCAATCGAAAACAACGGCTATAGAATTAGCTAAACAACAAAACTGGGCTCTGGTGAATAAACTCACAAAACAGCTCATTAATGAATATCAAAATGATGGCGATACTTGGTATTTACTTGGTCTCAGTTATTTTCAATTGGCTGATTATCAAAATGCCAGCAATGCTTTGCAACGCGCACTTGCAATTGGGACTAGCTTAAAAGGCATTCCTAATGGGGCCAGTAACCCTAACGATTTAATGGTGAAAATTGCAGAGGCATACGCAGGGCTTAACAACCAACAGCAAGCAGAATATTGGCTTAAAAAAGCACTGGCAGCAAGATGGGATGACCGCCCAACACTTGCTGGCACCAGCTTATTTAAATCTGGTACTAATCCTCACTTTGAACGCTTTGCGCAATCAGCCAGTTACAAATCACTTGCAGGTAATGATTTAAATACTGAGCTCAATCGAGATCAAAAATGGCGCGCCGATTTAGCGTTTTTAGTTGCAGAGATTAAACGTTTACACGTGGCAATGTATCAAAACATGAGCTCACAACAGTTTGCAGAAAAAGTAGCTGAGATTGATAAATCGATTCCTGATCTGACTGATCAGCAAATTGTTTTTCAGTTTATGGAGCTAATTGCGTTACTTGGCAATGGTCATAATCTATTGATCCCAGCATGGGGTGAAAAAGGCAACTTTCAGCAACTACCATTTCAGTTTTATCAATTTAGTGACGGCTTATACATCACCAAAGCAAGTAGCGATTACCAGCAATATGTTGGCCATAAAGTTGAGGCATTTGCCGATACACCAGCCCAGCAAGCTCTTGAGTTAACTAAACGTGTTAATGCTCGCGATAATGAAATGCAAACCCTTTGGCTGGGACCATATTATTTAAGTTTGCTTGATGTACTAAACGGGCTTGGCATTAGCAAAGGTAACGAGGTAACGCTCACGCTCAGCTCGCCAAAAGGCGCTCTCACCACAGTTACACCAGCGCTCAAGCCAATGCAATTTGCAGGTTTTCCTAAGTTACCAAAACTTGCTGAACACCCTACGCTTAGATACTTAGCGAAAAACAACACACCGTTTTGGAGCGAACAAATAAAAGCGAATAAATTACTGTATGTACAATTCAATGATGTACGTAATAGCAAAGATCTCACCCTTGCTGAATTTGCTATGCAGCTACAAGCACAAATCAAACACGATGACATTGAGCATATGGTGATAGACCTTCGCCATAACAGTGGTGGTAATGGCTCGCTCACCCCACCTTTGGTAGCAACGGCCGCATTTTTTAAAGTATTAAAGCCACAAGGAAAGTTATTTATATTAATTGGCCGAAATACATTTTCGGCAGGCCATGATCTAGCAGTTAAGATTACCAATATAGTGCCAGCAATTTTTGTAGGTGAACCATCAGGCACCCGCCCTAACGTGGCAGGTGAAGCAGGCTGGTTTAACCTACCATACAGTAAACAAACAGGCCTTATTTCGAGCCAATTCCACCAGCAAAGCAGAGCTGAAGACCATCGTATTTGGTTAGCGCCCGATATGCCAATTACGCTTTCTGCAAAAGACTACTTTGCAGGTGTAGACCCAGTAATGGATGCTGTTTTAACCATAACCAAGCAATAAACAGTGCTGGCACAAACCTTGTAACTGTTAATAAAGTAACCAGTTATAGCAACAATTTGCCCTTGTTTACTGTGTAATTAAGCAACTTTTACGCAGTACTCAAGGCATTTTTACAAGGAGGCACTGTGTCTAAGTCTGCAATTTTATACCGCATGGTGACCGATGAGCATATTTGCCCGTTTGGTTTAAAATCAAAAGATTTATTAGAGCGACATGGTTACGATGTTGACGATCGTCACTTAACCAGCCGTGAGCAAACTGACGCATTCAAACAGCAGCATGATGTAAAAACCACACCACAAACCTTTATCAATGATAAACCCATTGGTGGTTACGATGATTTGCGCGACTTTTTTAATCTACCTAAGGCTGGTCAACAGGGCACCAGTTACACGCCTGTATTAGCCATTTTTGCGGTCGCTATGCTACTTAGCTGCGGTTTTACTTATGCCAGCGGTGAGGCTTTATTCTCTTTGCAAAACCTGATGCTGTTCGTTGCAGTATCAATGGCGGTATTAGCGATACAAAAGCTACAAGACTTATACAGCTTTTCTAACTCATTTATTACCTATGACTTACTAGCGATGCGTATTGTGCCCTACGCTTATGTATACCCGTTTATTGAGGCGTATGTAGCGATAGGTATGGTAGCTGAATTACCTGACTTAGCTGTTGCCCCATTTTCATTATTTATTGGTGGTATAGGTGCAGTATCGGTTATTAAGGCTGTGTATATCGATAAACGAGATCTGAAATGCGCCTGTGTTGGTGGCGACAGTAATGTGCCGCTCGGCTTTATCTCTCTGAGTGAAAACTTATTTATGATAGCCGCAGGTATATGGATGCTAGTAAGCTAATACAAAAACGCGAGGGATTCCCCTCGCGTTCATTATAACTATAATGTGGGAATATTAAGCCGTACCACCCACCGTTAAGTTATCAATTTTAAGGCTTGGTTGACCTACCCCAACAGGTACGCTTTGGCCATCTTTACCGCACACGCCAACGCCTTTATCAAGTGCTAGATCGTTACCTACCATTGAGATCTGTTGCATCACTTCTGGGCCATTACCAATTAGTGTGGCACCTTTGATAGGTTGCGTGATTTTACCGTTTTCAATTAAGTAGGCTTCAGAGGCGCTAAATACAAATTTACCTGACGTGATATCCACTTGGCCGCCACCAAAATTAGGCGCGAAGATACCCTTTTTCACCGAGCTGATAATATCGGCTTGGCTGTGCTCTCCACCTAACATATAAGTGTTGGTCATACGTGGCATAGGTAAATGAGCGTACGATTCACGGCGCGCATTACCGGTAGGGTTAACCCCCATTAAACGCGCATTTAGCTTATCTTGCATGTAGCCTTTTAGAATACCGTTTTCAATAAGCACGTTATACGCAGCAGGAGTGCCTTCGTCATCTACGTTCAATGAACCTCGGCGATCAGCAATGGTGCCATCATCCACGACTGTACACAGCTCAGATGCCACCTTTTGACCTACCTTACCGCTAAAAGCTGATGCGCCTTTACGGTTAAAGTCACCTTCTAGGCCATGACCTACCGCTTCGTGTAGTAACACGCCCGGCCAACCTGCACCTAGTACTACTTCCATGCTACCTGCAGGTGCATCGATAGCTTCTAGGTTTACTTTCGCTTGGCGAACAGCTTCTTCCGCGTATTCCATCCAACGCGGTTTGCCATCGACTAACTCTTTAAAATAACCATAATCTAAACGAGCACCGCCCCCTGCACCACCGCGCTCACGACGACCATTCTTCTCAAGTAACACTGAACAATTTAAACGAATAAGCGGGCGAATATCGGTTGCAAAGGTGCCATCACTTGCAGCAATTAACACTTCTTCATAAACCGCCGACATTGAACTGATCACTTGCTCAGCATCAGGTGCTAATTGACGAATATAGCTTTCAAGCTCACGTAGCAGACTTACTTTGTCATCATTGCTCATGCTTTGAATAGGTTGATGCGGCGCATACTGCTCTTTAGCAGCAACATCACTGAACACCTGAATCGTTTTGTTTTCGCCTGCATTGGCAATACTACGCGCTGCGGTTGCGGCTTTATTTAACGCTTCAAGATTAATCGCATCTGAGTATGAAAAACCGGTTTTTTCACCACTAACAGCACGCACACCCACACCGCGTTCAACGTTGTAAGAACCTTCTTTCACTAAGCCATCTTCAAGCACCCAAGATTCGTGGTGACTAGATTGAAAATACAGGTCGGCATAATCAACTTGGTGTTGATGAATAAAAGCGAGCGTTTTTTCTAATTCTTCTCTCGTTAGTTGGCTGTCATGTAATAAATGCTGTTCAACCGTGTTCATAATAAATGCTCTCTAAATCGTTGCTGAGACTGCATAGGCATGTCTTGGCGAATTGTATTCAAGCGGTTTAAATCAAGCCAATGGCTGATAAACCCAGTACCAGAGGCAAGCTCACTGAGCGTTTCTCCCCATGGTGAAATAATAATGCTGTGGCCATAAGTGTGACGGCCATTCTCGTGCTCGCCCCACTGTGCTGCGGCAACCACATAACATTGTGTTTCGATTGCGCGCGCAGCTAATAAAATATGCCAATGAGCAGCGCCGGTGACTGTAGTAAAGGCACTTGGCACTAAAATGAGGTCAGCCCCTTGGCGCTGCATCGCGGTGAATAAGCCACTAAAACGTAGATCATAACATACTGCTAGGCCAATTTTACCAAATGGCGAATCAACCACCACAATATCCTCGCCCGCCTGCGTCGCATCAGACTCTCGGTAACTGCGCGTCGTGTCGGCAACATCTACATCAAATAAGTGAATTTTATTGTACTGTGCAACCACATCACCCTGGTTATTAAATAAAAACGAGGCAGCTAAATACTTACCATTTTGCTGCGAAACAGGGAGGGTACCAGCAGCTAACCAGATATCATGCTGCTTACATAAATCGGCAAGTTTCGCTTTATAAACCTCACTCTGTAGACCTAATTCATAGCTTGCTTGGCTGTGCTTACTAAAAATCAAAAAACTTTCAGGTAAACACACAAGCAATGGCCGAGTAGCAGGTAACTTGGTCAGTGTATCTGCTAGAAAAGCGAGGTTTTGCTCAGCATTCATGCTTGAGCACATTTGTACTGCGACAACCTGTGGTTGATGATTAGTCTTCATTGTTACCTAAACTCGCTGAAGATGCGGCATCTTTTAATTTTAATTGCGTCGACGACTGTGGCTGACTTTGCGCAGCTTGCGGTAACGTCACTTCACGACTCTTACGATCAAGCTCTTTCACTACAGGATCATTCATACTCCCTGTTACTTTAAAGTTGATCTCAGAGATCACTCGTGCCGAGTGAATTACTTTATCGATTGCCAGCGCTGCAAGACCACTTACGGGGTTGACCATCCATGCCACAATAACAGGAATACTTGAGGTTACCTGCGGTGCAACAGCCAGGTCGTAGTCAATTTCAAAGGTGTTTAAGTTAGTGTGGCCTTTAATCGTTAAATCGGCAGGTACACCATCAAGCTTGGTATCTTGAGTGTAAGCAATGCCCTTTTCTAGCTGCATCGTGCCTTGCATGCTGTTATAGAAAAAGCCTTTAGAGAATACATCTCTAAAATCGAGTTTCAGCTTACGCACTAACGAATCTAAACTCAGTAATGAGAATACCCGTGCACCACCATCACTAATTTCTGTAAGGTGACCTTCACCTAAACGCCAATCTAGCTCCCCCGCTAAACTGGGTACGTCAAAGTTATAAGGTGCGCCTTGCCATGCAAGATCAAACTTAATATCGGCATCAGAATCTTTTACTGTTGTTGTGATATCAAATTCATCAAATAACTCACCGATATCGTCACTTTGTAAGTTACCAGTAAAGCGTGTTTGACCATCAGCAAATTGCCCCTTACCACGCAATACATGATCGCCTTTGTCAATAACAAGCTCAGTGAACAAGAGTTTACCTTGCTCTCCTACTAAGCTGCTTTTAATTTTATCGAATTGATATTCTGCCACTTTACAATCTTCGCAGTTAAACTCGATAGCTGGAACACGAGTTAACCATCTTAAATCTTCAGGTTCAGAAACTTGATCTGCTTGCTCTGCTACTTCGTTGAAGTTAATACGCAGATAGTCAGTAAAAATTTGAATTGGTCTGCGCGTTTCACCGGTTGGAATAAGTGCGTCGGCACGTAATTCTTTAGCATTTAACCTTAACTCTAAGTCTGATTGTTTTGGTGCTAAGCGAAATTCAAAATCATTAAAGTCGATATTATGTAATGCCAGCTTATTAAATTTACCCGTTACGTTATTGAATGCAGGCATCACACTTGGCGCGTCAGACTTCACTTTGGTGAGCGCAATAATTTGATCAATTAAGCCAAACCAAGGCACTATTTTAGTTTCTGGCAAATCGATAGATACAGCAAAACCTTCACGATTAAGACCTAAATCTTGTGCGCCTAAAATTAAATGGGCATTACTAAATTTCTGTTTACCATTATCTAAAATCGCATTAAAGAAAAGCTGCTCATCGATATTAGCAGTAATCAGATTTGAGATGCGGTCGCCTTGTACCACCGCGGTTAATGGCCAACTTTGCTCTGAACTCTTGTTATAAGGTGCCGGCAACTGGCTAGTCACACCGATTAAGTCGCCACTCACATCTGCACGATAATTGAAATCATTCGGTAAAAAATTAAGTGAAACATTAATATCAACATCGCTTTGACCGCTTAAGTAACCTGCAAGCAAACCATGGGCTTGTTCAATTAAAGGCTCAGCTTCAAGCGCCAGTTTTATATCAATTTCTGCGAGGTAGTTATCAGCCACGCTTTCGCTGTTATAACTCGCAGTGAGTGGCATCCCCATCCAGTTTGCTTTAGCATTTTTTAGGTCGATTTTATCGTTATTAAACTTAACGATACCAGTCATGTTATTAAGTGTGATCCCCGGTTGTGCAAGGTAAACCGGAATATTTGCAAGTTCAACTTCACCAATCGCATCAACATGACCAGAACGTAAATTAACTAACAGCTCAATCTCGGCGGTTGCTTCACCTTGAGGTTGCACGACTTCAAAGACACTTGCTAAAGGCTTTGCAAGCGGAGTCTCAGTAAAGAAAGGATTAAGCTTATTGCCATGGGCGCGCTTGTTTATAGCAACTTTTAGTATCTCTGCATTCATTAAATCTGCAATACTGACGTGCACACTCTCTCCGAGAGATAAATTAACTAGCTTGCCTGACTTGCTATAGATATCCATGCGCTCATTTTCAAAATGTAAAATGACGTTAGCATTTTCAACTGTAGGCCAGCTCGGTGAGAATTTATATTTGGCACTCTCAACATTCGCTAAAACTTCAAATTGACCTTGCTGCTGTTTGAATGGAAAACCTTTAAATGGCCCAGAAAACAACACTTGAGCTTTGTTTACTTCACCGCCCTTAATTGCCCCATTGAGGTAATTAACCAACTTTTCGCTCATCACAGGTAATGGGAAGTAATGCCCAGCTACGTTGGCATCAGGGGCATAGGCTTCAGCATATAAATCTAAACGCGGCTCATCAGTAAGACTAAGCATCATCTCAGCTGCAAGGGTAACTTCGTCGTTATCAAGCCAGATATTATCGCTACTAATACGCCAGCCATCGTCGTAACGATGAAGGTCTAGCTCGACATTTAATTGGTTATAAGCAATATCTTGGCTAAAGCTGCCGTTCGTGAGCAGTTGATTATTCTCGCCATATAACTGAATTCGACCAGCTGATTGATTAATTAAGCCATCAACACGAATAGCTTGCCCACCAGGAATACCTTGCAGCGATAGCCAATTAATTTGATCACCTTGAAACCAGAACTGCCACTTATCTTGCTGACCTAATTCTAAATAGGCATCACTTAATTGACCATTGGGTTGGCGTGCTAAAAATGGTGCTAGCACCTCAAAGTTACTTAACTGCGATAACTTGGCGAGTAATGCAAAATCAAATTGTTTAAGCCAGATTTGGCTTTTATCGCCAAGTTGAGCTTCAAATTGTAAGGTCGGCCATTCTTTTAAGTCACTTTCAAACGTGAGTCCGGTGCTTTTTAAGCGCCAGCCATTTTGCTTTGGAAATAAATGAAAGCCACCTTCACTTAAGCTAATTTGATGTGCTTCTTGGTTTTGCTGCCAGTTGATAAAGCTAGGTAGCCACTGCACTTTTACATCGCTGATCAGGCCTTTCTCAAGGCTAAACCACGTCTTTAAGTTGATGTCTGAATTAAGCTGCTGTTTGTCAGTATTAATATATTGCGCCAACCACTTAGACACATCGACGTTCGCTGCTTGGACATAAATATCACCAGCCATGGTTTCGAGGGTTGAGCCATTAAGTGCCATACGGGCGTCAAAGCTACCAACAGAAATCCCCGGTAACGCTAATGTTCCCGAGCCTTGATGCTGCTCTGGGGTATTTTGCCAAACAATGTTTTCAAGGATCAGCTTACGCTCTTTGCCATCACTGAGGGTAAGGTTAAGGCTACTGTCTTGCACTGCAAAGTGGCCTGTTTCACCAAGGAATAAGCCTTCAATCAGTTCTTTTTGCTCAAAGTTGCCTGCTTGCTGGTTATTACCCAAATCAAGCATAGTGGGTAAATCAACATCAGCATGAAAGCCATTGATCACAAAGTAGCTCGATTTAAGCTGACGGCTTTTCACCGACTCCCATAAGTTTACTTCAAGGCTGGCTTTATCAATGGTTAGTGCGATGGGTGAGGTTTGGTTATCTTCAAACGAAATGTCTTCAATGACTAAGGCAGGACCTTTGCCCTGCCAGCTAGCCGAGATAGAACCAATCGCTAAATTAACATCAAAACGTTCATACAAAAACGCTTCAATATCATCTTTATAGTCATTCGCATAAGGGAGTGAATACTTCACAACAGAGACAATAACGGCCAGCAGTACGAGAGTGATAGCAAATACTTGCCATAACTTACGTAAACAATAAAAGCAGACCGTTTTTGCCTTCATTACATCATTACCACATCAAACTGTTCTTGGTTGTATAAACTCTCTGTTTGAATACTGACTTGCTTACCGATAAATAGTTCCAGCTCTGCAAGATTGTGATACTCATCGTTGATCAGCGCTTCACTTACCGAAGGAGCGGCATAAACCATAAACTTATCAGCCGCATAAGCACGGTTTACCCTAACGATTTCACGTAAAATTTCGTAGCAAACTGTTTCTACCGTTTTTTGTGAACCACGACCGGAACACGCAGGACACACATCACAAAGGATATGCTCTAAGCTTTCGCGGGTACGCTTGCGGGTCATCTCTACTAAGCCTAGTGCAGATAGACCATTTATGTTGGCTTTTGCACGATCTTTTGCAAGAGCTGACTCAAGCGAGTGCAATACTCGGCGCTTGTGCTCATCACTGACCATATCGATAAAGTCGATGATAATGATGCCACCTAAGTTGCGTAACCGCAGTTGACGTGCAATCGCAGAGGTCGCTTCGATATTAGTATTAAAAATGGTTTCTTCTAAATTACGATGACCAACAAACGCACCAGTATTTACATCAACGGTTGTCATCGCTTCGGTTTGGTCAATAATTAAATAACCGCCCGATTTAAGCTCAACTTTACGATGGAGTGCTTTTTGAATCTCGGTTTCAACATCGAATAAATCGAAAATAGGCCGCTCACCAGGATAATATTCAAGTGCTCCCGATAAGATAGGCACAAACTCTTCTGTAAACTCTTTAAGCTCCTGATAAGTGAGCTTTGAGTCAACACGAATACGCTCCATGTCTTCACCTACGTAGTCACGTAAAGTTCGAAAAGCGAGTGTTAAGTCTTCATGCAAGATGCTTTCTTTACTGATTTTTTTACGCTTAGTAACAATTTTTTGCCACAGTTTTTTTAAGAACTCAGCATCATGACGTAGCTCAGCTTCCGACGCACCTTCTGCTGCGGTACGAACAATAAAGCTGCCATCATCATCGCCATATTCAGCAACAATTTTCTTTAAGCGTAAACGTTCTTCTTCAGTTTCAATGCGCTGGCTCACACCAACATGAGTCGCATCTGGCATGAACACTAAGTAACGTGAAGGAATGGTGATATCAGTTGTTAAGCGTGCACCTTTGGTTCCAAGAGGGTCTTTAACCACTTGCACCATGATATATTGACCTTGGCGCACAAGCTCACGAATATCTTGTACTTTCTTTATTGGCTGCTCATCAACGCCTTCCACAATCGAGGCACTGTTTACAATGTCCGATGCATGTAAAAAGGCAGCTTTCTCTAAGCCAATATCCACAAACGCGGCTTGCATGCCTGGTAAAACACGGCTGATTTTACCTAGGTAAATGTTACCGACAATACCTAGGTTGCCAATTCGCTCTAGTTGAATCTCTTGCAGTACGCCATTTTCGATAAGCGCAACGCGACTTTCGCTCGGTGTAACGTTGATCAGTAATTCAGTGCTCATGTTACCCTCTTAAAAATTCGTTTAATAACTGCTCTGTCTCATATAAAGGTAAGCCGACAACTGCAAAATAGCTACCCGAAAGATGACTAACAAAGCGCCCACCTAAGCCTTGTATGCCATAACCACCAGCTTTATCTTGTGGCTCACCACTATGCCAATAGGCATCAATTTCAGCATCGCTGAGCACTTTAAATGTGACATCAGTCACAACAAGACAGCTTTTTACTTGCTCACTATCAGCAATTGCCACAGCCGTCATCACTTGATGGGTACGGCCAGATAAACGCTTCATCGTGGTAGTAAAATCTGCTTGGTCTAGCGGTTTACCGAGTGCGGTATCATCAATTACAACTACGGTATCGCTGCCAAGTACTGGACGGTCAATGTAACCCATAGCTACGCCTGATTGTGCCTTGAGTCTGGCAAGACGCTCTACATAGTCACGAGGGGCTTCGTTTGGGAACTGGCTTTCATCTGCATCAACGCTAAATTGAGAAAACTCAACGCCAAGTTGGCTGAGCAACTCTTTTCGGCGCGGTGATGCAGACGCCAAATAAATTGCGGTTTGCATTATCTAATCCTGAAATGACGGCGATATTTACGCAAAATTAAGAAAATCCACCACCAACAAAGCATGCCGGTTAGCACTGGCCACATATAATGGGGGCTAAAGTAAACGCCCATTAAAAAGTGGTTAAGCCAAAACTGCATGAGGTGATAAAGCGTTAAAAACAAAGCAATTAATATACTTTGCTGCCATAAAGAAAAGTTTCTAATTTTTTGGAAGTTACTAGCAGTGATAAATATACACACCGAATAAGTCAGTGAGTTCACACCTAATGGCGATCCTGATGCAAGGTCCATCAATAAACCAACCACCCAAGCTGTGCCAATATTTAAACGGTGTGGCACCGCTAATGACCAATACATTAATACCATTAACACCCAATCTGGACGATAGGGCTCAAACGAAATCGGTAACGGCATTAACGCCATAACCAATGCAAAGAAAATACTGATAGCAATCAGCAAAGAGTGACGACTATTCATTGCTCATGCTCTCCTGCTGATTACGCCACAGCACAACCAATAAGCGAATACGATCGAGTTGTGCAATGGGTTCAGCATAAACTTGTGCAAACGGACGCCCTTCATCGCGGTTAATTTCGGTCACCACTGCAACCGGATACCCCTCTGGGAACGTGCCCCCCAGACCTGAGGTAACCAGAATATCGCCAATGCGAACATCAAGGCTATGCGGAACGTGCGAAAGCTTTACTACGTTAATTTTGCCAATCCCTTCAACTACGGTTCGCACATCGTTACGTAGAATACGCACTGGTGTGGCATGGGTTGTATCTGTCATCAGTAGTACTCGAGAAGTAGTCGAGCCCACTTGAGTGATTTGCCCCACAACCCCCATTTCGTCAATGACGGCTTGACCTTCACTTAGACCATCAGTTGTGCCACGGTTAATAACCACCTGATGGCTATACGGATTAGAGTGAACAGAGAGTACTTGTGCAATGATTTTACGATTTGATTGTTTAGCTGATGAACCCAGTAACGCTCGTAACTTATCGTTTTCACGAGATAAAAATTGCAATTGTTGTAGTTGTTCGCTTTGTAGTAACTGCTTCTTTTTTAACGCTTCGTTTTCAGTTAATAGCTGTTCGCGGGTGTGCAGATTCTTCGCGCCAATACTAAATAACTCATAGGGTAAATTGGCAAGATAAATAAGTGGGCTAACTAGGGTATTTAAACTAGTGCGGATTGTTGTACCACCTTGAGTGTAGCGATCGCCCACGATCAACACGACACTCAAAAGCACTGCGACAAAAAGTCGCAGTTGCAAAGAGATGGTACGACCAAACAGTAACTTCATTAGTCGTAACTAAATACGTCACCACCGTGCATATCAATCATTTCTAGTGCCTTACCGCCGCCACGAGCAACACAGGTTAATGGGTCATCAGCAACCACAACTGGAATACCGGTTTCTTCCATTAATAAACGATCTAAGTCTTTTAATAATGCACCACCACCTGTTAATACCATACCATGTGCAGAGATATCAGACGCAAGCTCTGGCGGAGATTGCTCAAGCGCAACCATCACTGCACTTACAATACCCATTAATGGCTCTTGTAATGCTTCTAAGATTTCGTGTGAGTTCAGTGTAAAAGAGCGCGGTACACCTTCAGCGAGGTTACGACCACGTACTTCAATTTCAATTGGCTCGTCAGTTTTGAAGGCCGAACCAATTTGGTGTTTAATGTTTTCAGCCGTTGCTTCACCAATTAAACTACCAAAGTTACGGCGTACATAGTTGATAATCGCTTCATCAAACTTGTCACCACCGATGCGTACAGATGAAGAGTAAACCACACCATTTAGTGAAATAATGGCAACCTCAGTTGTACCACCACCGATATCAACAACCATCGAACCCGTTGCTTCAGATACAGGCAAACCTGCACCAATCGCCGCAGCCATTGGCTCTTCAATTAAATAAACTTCACGTGCACCAGCACCCATTGCTGATTCACGAATAGCACGTTTTTCAACTTGAGTTGCACCACAAGGCACACAAATAAGTACACGCGGGCTTGGACGCATAAAGTTGTTGTTATGCACTTGTTTAATAAAGTGTTGAAGCATTTTTTCTGTCACATAGAAGTCAGCAATAACGCCGTCTTTCATTGGACGAATCGCTTTAATGTTACCCGGAGTACGGCCTAACATTTGCTTAGCTTCAGTACCTACAGATGCCACGCTCTTAGGGCCACCAGCACGCTCTTGACGAATAGCAACAACTGAAGGCTCGTTTAATACGATACCTTCTTCTTTTACATAAATTAGGGTATTGGCTGTACCCAAGTCGATCGATAGATCGTTTGAAAAAATACCACGGAGTTTTTTAAACATGAGGCTGGATGACCTTTGAAAAATTCATTCTTATACTAGCTGCTCTCACTCTATCATGCTAATCATGAGAAAGCGCAACTGCTTTATTTAAATTGCTAAAAAAGGAAGCATCCATTGCTTCCTTTTCAAATTCCTATCGTTCGCGTACTAAACGGAAACCGATATAGTTTGCACGGAAATCAGGCGCTAAGATTAAGCGCGTTGATACACGTGCTAGGCTAGGGGCAAAATTCCATGCACCGCCTCGAACAGCCACATCAGACTGTCCTGACTTTTTGTTTGTCCATTCCCACACATTACCTACTGTATCGTATAGGCCAAATGCGTTAGGAGAAAACGATCCTGTTGGTGCAGCGCTCTTATTTGACCATTCGCTACCACACCAGCCACAGTTCGCTAGATTCTTTCCAATTTCGTTACCCCAAGGGTATTCAGTTTCTTTACCTGCGCGTGCAGCGTACTCCCACTCAACCTCATTGGGTAAACGAAATAACTGGCCTGTTTGACCCGATAACCAATCTGCATACGCTTTGGCATCATTGTAAGTTAAACAAACCGCCGGAAAATCACTTTCTTGATCAAAGCCTGGGTTACGCCAGTTTAGGGTTGCTTCCCACACTGGTTCACCATTTAAGTAATACGCACAGCCGCGATCTTTTTCTGCTTCTGTTTTGTAGCCCGTATTCGCAACGAATTGCTCATACTCGCCAACGCTTACTTCTTTGCTTTGCATTGCAAATGAATTAGCAATGGTTTTTTCTACCACTGGACGTTCATTCGCTAAACCGTTGCCGTTAATATCACCCATCTTAAATTTACCAGCGGGTATAACCACAATGCTGGCAGAGCTGGTTTTATTAACAATACTTGCAACGGGTGCTATTACTGGTTGAGTTGGTGCCGTAGTAACCTCAGCAACAACTGGTTCTGGTACTTTCACTAGATTTGCATTAATTGTTTGCGCTTTACGCAGATCAATTCGCGCTTTATAGCTTTTGTAGCCTCGTTTGCGAATTTCAATTTCATGGAAACCTTTTGGTAATGATGTCGTTAACCTAGTTGCGCCATAGCTCACACCATCAATAAACACTTCGTCATCATAAACATTTGAACGCAGTGTTAATTCAACCATTTTAGATTTTTTTAGATCAGGTAATGGTTCAACCTTTATTGGCTTTTTTACAGAGTAATCGCTTACAGGTTGTTCACTCATACGTGAAACCGATACCACCTGCCCATTATCCTGAGGATCACTGAATGTTAACTGACTATCTGAATATGTGGTCCCGTAGCTTGGCTGAAAGTTTCCAGCTAAAGGTGTGCCATAGTCTGCACAAAAACGGTTGTCTAAATTAAGTAAGCTACATAAACGGCTACTATTTACATCACCGCGCATCGTCACGCTTAAGTTAACGTTGTAGTTACCTTGCCCACTAAAAGCGCTATTCACTACATGGCTACTTAAAATCTTAACTTGTGCACCAGCAAGGTTGCGTTTTGGTTCAACTAAACGCTCTTCAGTTAAGTTAGCAAAAATTTGGTCTACAAAACGTTTAGTGGCTTTTTGTAAGCCCATTTGCTGGCCGCGCTGTTCACATGCAGCAAGTGTTTCAGTGCGCTTACAGTTAATTGTGTGATTAACCTCTAATGTGCCTTCACGAGTGAATTCGTTACGTAAACGCTCAACACGTGCCGTTGCTAACTGCTCTTTTAAACTTTCTAAGGTGTTTAACTGTGTATGTTTTGATACACGAATTTGCTCAATGTCTTTTCTATGTGAAGCAATTGCCGCCAATTGCATCGAAATATCATCTTTGTTTTGTTTGTGATCAACAACCGCTTTTTGATAGCGCGACTGCGCATTGCTGATATCAAGGGTTGGGTCATCAATTAGTCGGCGGTACATCTCGTTCATTGCATCTAGCGCTTGATTCTTTTCTTTGTCTAGCTCAGTTGAGCGGGCGCGCAATAATTCGAGTTGTTTTTGTAACTGACTTTCTTCTTTTAGGTGTTTTTCGAGGATTAGGGTCGAGTTATCGTATTCGGCTTGTTTTTTACTGATCTCTGATTCAATGCCAGTTACCGTAGCAGTATCTTGTGCAAATGCACTAGTTGCTAGCAAACTAACTGAAATTAACAGAGATAAAGGAGCAATTCGCATATATTCCATTCCCAAAAAGCGGCAATTATTTGGTCATTATTATTTTTTTATAATTAAACTCTTATGCTATGTACTTGCAAAGCAAAACACAAGCTTTGTTCAATTATTATCTGAGTTTACATCTATTACCTTAGTTGATGCCAGTAAATAACAAAATCATTTTGGTTTAATTGACTAATTTCTATCTGTAAGACAACTTTGCTACAATTGGATGTGTTTTTTTACTGAATGATACCGTGTACACTTTCTTTGAATCACCAATACAAACTGTTAATCACCCATTACTAACTGCACGTAAAATTCACCTTAGTATCAAGCGTGATGATCTTATTCACCCACAAATTAGTGGCAATAAATGGCGTAAGTTAAAATTTAACTTAGATGCTATGAAACAACAGAGGAAATCTGAGTTACTCACTTTTGGTGGTGCGTTTTCAAATCATATCCATGCTACGGCCACTGCAGGCAAACTATTTGGTTTTAAAACCCATGGTATTATCCGCGGCCCCGAATTAGATGAAGCAAACCCAACACTAAATTACGCTAAACAATGTGGTATGAGCTTGCACCCTGTTAATCGTATTACTTACCGTTCAAGGCACGATCAAACTTATTTGGCAAAATTACAAAAGCAGTTTCCTAATGCGTACATATTACCCGAGGGTGGCACCAACGCAGCAGCGCTTTTAGGCTGCAAAGAATTAGCACAGAGCTTACCAAGTTGTGATGTGCTTGTTTGTCCAACAGGTAGTGGTGGCACATTAGCGGGCTTAATTGAAGGTATGCCAGAGCATACTCAGTTATTAGGTGTGGCAGTGTTAAAGCAAGCTCACTATTTAATTGAGGAAATAAAGCAGCTCAGCAATAAAGCAATGCTACAGCAAAACTGGCAGCTGCTTTGCGATTTCCATGATGGTGGCTACGGAAAGTTTAGCGATACTTTGTGGCAGTTTTGTCAAACGTTTACTAAGCAACACGCAATCCCACTTGAACCTATTTATAGCGGTAAAATGCTTTATGCCGTTTGGCAACTAATTGAACAAGGTTATTTTAGTGAAGGAACGCGCATTATTGCTGTCCATACTGGTGGGCTGCAAGGTTTAGATGGCCTTAAATATCGAAGGCTAATAGACTAACTATGAGGCGTAATATCAGCCAGCCTTTGCAATGGCTCTGCAAAGTAAAAACCTTGTGCAGCTACTACACCTAGGTTTTTCAAGGTAGCGAGTTCGTTTTGAGTTTCTACCCCAACCGCATACACTGGAAAGTTTAATTCTGTGCCTTTAGTAATTATTTGTTTAACGGTTTTTTGTTGCTGAGTATTAGTATCAATATTGTGAATAAGCTCAAACGCCAGCTTAATACTGCGTACACTTTTGATATTTTTTTTATAAGTTGCTAGATGCTCTGCACTGCGAACATTATCGATAACAATACCTGCCGACAGTGTTTCTAAACATTCAAATTGTGCACTAAGCTTTTTATGTTGTTTTAAATAATCATCTTCACTGAGTTCAAATTGCAATTTTTCTGTACAATTAAAATCATCCATTTGCTGTTTAAACCAAACCCAAAACTCATCATTAAACCAATTCATTGCATGCAAATTGATGCTTACTATTAATGTGCCAGTTTCGTTCACCAGCATTTTCTTCACTTGCGAAACCACTGTTTTATCCAACAGCAAGACATCTTTTTTACTGCTCATGTGCGGAATAAAGTGCCGCGCAGCCAACAAACCTAAGTTTTTATGGCGTATGCGGATCAATGCCTCGTGCTGCAAAATGTCACCTGTTTGTAAGTCAAACAACGGCTGAAAAAACAACATAAAATGCTTTTTCTTTATATATTCAAAAAGGTGCTCTTTGCTATCAGCCAAAATACTTGACTGTGTATGACCAAAAGGCAAGCGGTGAATATGCTGCCAAGCACTTTGTTTCGCCAATGCTAATGCCGATTTCGTAAGCTGATATACAACGGCCTGATCGGCGCCTGTACGGTAATTACATACGCCAATTTTAATATCAGAGCGAGACAAGTCACTTCGGTAGTTTAAGCAAGCTTGATATATAACTTGATGTAATCGCTTAGTGTATTTGTCGACTTCAGTAGCAGGTACACTATTTAAGGTCACGGCAATACCACCAGATGGCAACAATTTAACAGAACGATTTACAAGCTCACCAAACCCTTTAGCTATTACTAATTTAAAGTAATTATCAACGTCGAGGTTGGCAGGAAATGGGTTCTTCCAAAAAAACAACGCAAACAAGTGATTATAATTTGTGGGTACACCATACAAAATATTCAAATCTTGATGGCCTAAAGGTTTTGGCGATGCTATTTTTTTTGTCGCCGACTGAATACTCGGCTTCTTAGTTGGATTAATTATTGGTTTATCTACGACAGCCAATTGCTTGAACATTTTTTTCCACCAGCGAAACCCCCAATACCCTGCTCCAAGCAAGATTAAATTTAAGAAAATAAATAAGTGGCTTTCGACCAGCCAAGAAGGCCAATGAAAAAGACGTAGATTAACCGTTTTATAGCTAAACACCTCTTGTTCAAGGTTAATAAAATTTGCAAAGTTAGAGGGTACGTCACTGACACTCACAGCAAAGCCTTGGCTCTTAGCTAATGAAGCAATAATATCTTGCGAGGCAACTGGGTCGAGATTTAACTCATAAACCTGTTTGGCAAGCTCAGTTCCTGTGCGATGCACTTTGTCATGCAGCACATCACTTAAGAAAATATTAAAAACAACCAATAGCAAAAACGCAGCCATCATATAGATGACCACCGGTTGCTTGAATTGTGAAGTTAAATCTCGTTTCATTTCACAGGTTAGTTGCTTAAACATATACAAAGTGTTGTCCAAGAACCCTATAAATACAAGGCTGCAGGGCGATTTAAAGCAAGATCAGAAAAATCCTATAACCAGCGCTGTCAAAAGTTTTGTAATTTTAAACACCTAGCAATAATAGTTAATGAGAATTATTTTGTAACCAACACGACTCAATTAAAGAGTAGTGATACGGAGTGTTATGCAAATAAAAAACCCAGCTACTAGGCTGGGTTTAAAATATTGCAAACACTTAACGGTGTCTGGTCATTTAGAACGGGATATCGTCATCAAAGTCGATTGGTGGTTCCATTGGATTTGATGCGCCACCTTGTGGTGCATTTTGAGGCTTAGGAGCAAAACCACCTTGTTGAGGTGCGCTGCTTTGCTGCTGACCATAACCGCCACCATATTGGTTATTGCTTTGTTGTTGTGGTGCAGATTGCTGTTGCGGACGCTGTTGCTGCTGTGCTGGCGCAGACTGTTGCTGTGGAGCATAACTATTATTGCTTTGTGATTGCTGAGCACCACCGCCGTATCCGCCACCTTGTTGCTGACCACCTTGGTAACCACCTTGTGATTGACCACCTTGATAGCCACCACCTTGTTGCTCACCACGGCCGCCTAACATTTGCATTTGACCGCCCATGTCTACCACGATTTCTGTGGTGTATTTTTCTTGGCCTGATTGATCAGTCCATTTACGGGTTTGTAAACGACCTTCAATGTACACTTGTGAACCTTTGCGAAGATACTCACCAGCAACTTCTGCTAGTTTGCCAAATAACACGACACGGTGCCATTCAGTACGCTCTTGCATTTGCCCTGTGTTTTTATCTTTCCAGCTATCTGTCGTAGCAATGCTGATATTCGCTACGCCATTGCCATTAGGCATATAACGTACTTCTGGATCTTGGCCTAAATTACCAACCAAGATAACTTTGTTCACACCGCGTGCCATGGAACTTCTCCTATAAAACGTTAGATTAAACCAGCCACTTTGCGTGCTTGGTCTAGGTCAAATTCTTTATCATTAATCTTTAAATAGCTGCGATTTTCATCACAGACGACCGTTGCTTCAATTACGCCCGGTAAAGCAACAAGACGAGAAGCAAGCGCTTGTGCCTGCTGCTCTGAACTTAATTCAGTCATTAAGCTAATTATTTTACTTCTTGGTGGGACTTGCATATTCCAAGCAAGGATAAGCCATATTACCCCAACAAGTGCCGCCGCCGCAAACACTGCTTGCGCACTTAATGCTTGAGCAACGTAACCTCCTAATAAACCACCTAAAAAGGCACCAAAAAACTGCGTAGATGAAAATACCCCCATCGCAGAACCTTTCTGGTTTGCAGGGGCAATACGCGACACAAGTGCAGGCATGGTTGCCTCTAAAAAGTTAAAAGCAATAAAATAAACCAGCATACAAATGCCAATGCCAATCACCGAATCAACCCATAACGACATCGCTAACATACTTAAAACAAGTAGCGCGATTGAGCCAATAAAGGCTTGTTTTTCTTTTTCTTTACGAATCGCCACAATCATCATCGGTGCCATCAGGAAAAACGCTAAAAACAGCACAGGGATATATAAGTACCAATGGTGATCTGCAATTAAACCATCTTTTATAAGCTGCCCTGGTAAGGCTACAAATACGGTAGTTAATGTAAGGTGAAGTAGCATTACACCGAAATCAAGGCGCGCTAATTGTGGGTGTTTAATGAGTTGTTTAATGTCATCAACTGTCGCTAGCGTATCACCTCTTGGTGCCTTACTAACGGCATTTGGCACTAAAAATAACACGATTAAAATACCTAAAATGGCAAGTCCAGCAGTAAGCCAAAATACCCCAGCGACTCCCCAAGATGCAGCGACAATTGGCCCAAGTAACATGGCGACTGCAAAGCTCATACCGATACACATACCGATTACAGCCATCACTTTCGGGCGTTGTTCATCACGGCTTAAATCAGAAGCAAGCGCTAATAACGCACTGGCAATTGCCCCCATCCCCTGTAGTGCGCGCCCTAGCGTAACCATTTGCACAGACTCAGCCGTTGCCGCTATCACAGAGCCAAGAGCAAACACACAAAGGCCACCTATAATGACTTTTTTACGGCCAATTTTATCTGACAACCAACCCATTGGGATTTGCAAAACAGCTTGTGTTAAACCATAAGCACCAATAGCAAAGCCAATCCAAAGCGGTGAAAACCCTTCCAACTGCTGACCATAAATCGCCAACACTGGCATCAGCATAAATAGGCCAAGCATACGGAATGCAAATACGCTCGCCAACGAAACGGCTGCGCGTTTTTCTCGAGAGTTGAGTGAAGATGCTGTCATGAATTACTGATCTTGCTGTCTATTTAAAATTTGAGCGTGGATTCTACCACAAGCGAAAACTAAATAATCACCTGTAAGTGATGATTTTTTCTTTGATCAAGGATTAATCTTATCGCGTATTATGAGATACTGAAAAAATAATTAGGTAATAAAACGAGATAGCATGGAAAACATTGAAGTCCGAGGCGCCCGTACGCACAATTTAAAAGACATCAGCCTAACCATTCCCCGTGATAAGCTGATAGTTATCACTGGCCTATCTGGTTCAGGGAAATCGTCTTTAGCGTTTGATACTTTGTATGCAGAAGGGCAACGTCGTTATGTTGAATCACTGTCAGCGTATGCAAGACAGTTTTTATCGCTAATGGAAAAACCCGATGTGGATCACATTGAAGGTTTATCGCCTGCTATCTCTATTGAGCAGAAATCAACGTCGCATAACCCGCGTTCAACGGTTGGTACTATCACCGAGATTTACGATTACCTACGTTTATTATTTGCCCGTGTAGGTGAGCCACGCTGCCCTACTCACGACTTACCTCTTGCAGCACAAACCATCAGCCAAATGGTTGATACTGTTTTAGCCCTACCTGAAGGCAGTAAGCTAATGCTGTTAGCGCCGGTCGTCAAAGATCGCAAAGGTGAGCATGTTAAGTTGCTTGAACAACTAGCAAGCCAAGGCTTTATTCGCGCTCGTATCGATGGCGAAGTATGTGACTTATCTGATCCACCTACCCTTGAGCTTCATAAAAAGCACACCATCGAAGTGGTCGTTGACCGCTTTAAAGTAAAAGATGGCCAACAACAGCGTTTAGCTGAATCATTCGAAACCGCCCTTGAGCTGTCGAGTGGTATTGCCCATGTAGCGGCAATGGACGACTCACTTAGCGAAGACATGCTGTTTTCAGCTAACTTTGCCTGCCCTACTTGTGGCTATGCCATGAGTGAGCTTGAGCCTCGCTTATTCTCGTTTAATAACCCAGCAGGTGCGTGTCAAAGTTGCGATGGTTTAGGTGTACGCCAGTACTTTGATCCAAACCGTGTTGTGCAAAATCCAGAGCTAAGCTTATCTGGCGGTGCAATTAAAGGCTGGGACAAACGCAGCTTTTATTACTTTCAAATGCTGCAAGCAGTCGCAGAGCATTATAAGTTTGACCTAGAAGTGCCTTTCCAAGAACTTAGTAAAGATGCGCAAAAAGTTATTCTTGAAGGCTCTGGCAAAACCAAAATTGCCTTTAACTACCGTAACGACCGTGGTGATTTAATTACTCGTAACCATGAGTTTGAAGGCGTTTTGAATAATATGAATCGCCGCTACCGTGAAACCGAATCAAACTCGGTTCGCGAAGAGCTCGCTAAATACCAAACAAGCCAAGCGTGCCCGAGCTGTCATGGCTCTCGATTACGTGAAGAAGCTCGCCACGTATTTATTGGCCAAACAAACCTACCAGCCATCACCACTATGAGCATTGGTGAAAGCATGGCATTTTTTGATGGTTTGAATTTAACTGGTCAACGCGCACAAATTGCCGATAAAATTCTCAAAGAAATTCGCGATCGTTTATCTTTCTTAATTAATGTGGGCCTTAATTATTTATCGCTTGAACGAAGTGCCGACACTCTGTCAGGTGGTGAAGCGCAGCGTATACGTTTAGCAAGCCAAATTGGTGCTGGCCTTGTTGGTGTTATGTACGTATTAGATGAACCATCAATTGGTTTGCACCAGCGCGATAACGATCGCCTGCTAAAAACCCTTATTCACTTACGTGATTTAGGCAATACGGTGATCGTGGTTGAGCATGACGAAGATGCCATTCGCGCTGCGGATCATATTATCGATATTGGCCCAGGTGCGGGTGTTCATGGCGGCCATGTGATTGCACAAGGTACCCATGACGATATTTTAGCGAGCAAAGATTCAATCACAGGTCAGTATCTCTCTGGAGAGAAGAAAATTGAAGTGCCAGCGGCTCGCCATCAAACCAACGACAAATGGCTTGAGCTATTTGGTGCCACAGGTAACAACTTAAAGAACGTTGATTTACGTATTCCATTTGGCTTAATGACCTGTATCACAGGTGTATCAGGCTCAGGTAAATCGACGCTTATCAACGACACTTTATTTAAGCTGGCTCATACAGAGTTAAATGGCGCAACTACCGCAGAGGCGGCACCGTATAAGTCAATCAAGGGTCTAGATCATTTTGATAAAGTCATTGATATTGACCAAAGCCCAATTGGCCGTACTCCGCGCTCAAACCCTGCAACTTACACCGGTATATTTACCGGTATTCGTGAGCTATTTGCAGGTACTCAAGAAGCCCGCTCGCGAGGCTATAAAGTCGGTCGTTTTAGCTTTAACGTTAAAGGTGGTCGCTGTGAGGCTTGCCAAGGCGATGGCGTGATCAAGGTAGAAATGCACTTTTTACCTGATGTGTATGTTCCTTGTGATGTGTGTAAAGGTCAGCGCTACAACCGCGAAACGCTCGAAGTACAATACAAAGGTAAAAACATTCACCAAGTACTCGAAATGACTGTTGAAGATGCCCGTGAATATTTTGATAAAATTCCAGCTATTGCACGTAAACTGCAAACCTTAATGGATGTGGGCTTGTCGTATATTCGCTTAGGTCAAGCTGCAACAACCCTCTCTGGTGGTGAAGCGCAGCGTGTGAAACTGGCTCGTGAGCTTTCAAAACGCGATACCGGCAAAACCTTATATATCCTTGATGAACCAACTACTGGTTTACACTTTGCCGATATTCAGCAATTATTAGTAGTACTTCACCGCTTACGCGATCATGGTAATACCATTGTTGTTATTGAGCATAACCTTGACGTGATCAAAACCGCAGACTGGATTGTCGATTTAGGCCCAGAAGGTGGCTCAGGCGGTGGTGAAATTTTAATTTCAGGTACACCTGAAGATGTCGCCGATTGTGAGCGCTCACACACCGGAAGATATTTAAAACCACTACTTTAAAAAGGAAATTGCGTGCGTAGGTATTTAAAAATTGCAAAATGGCGCGCTAATAAACAGTTTCAACAACAGCAACGTAGCTGGCAGCCACATAGAACAAGGCTGGTTGAACGATTACAAGCTATTTGGTTTAACTTAAGTACCGCACAAAAGCTTTATCTTTTAGCATTAAGCAGCCTGATTGTTGTGCAATCGGGCTGGCTAAGTGCCTCTATCACAATTGTTGCGTTAGTTATTGAATTTTGGCCCAAGTTTAATCAGCTTTGGCATTCGCTTGCTGGTAAAGCACTGATTTTAATATTCTACGCCAGTGTCGCTAATTTTGTGTTAGCCAGTGCGAGCGGTATTGTAAATGATGTAACACATGTTTCTGCCAGTCATTTTAACTACACACATAACTTTGCCACCCTCTTATATTTACCCCCTTGGGCTATGGGCATTAGCTTAGTTACATTGTTGTTATTTCAACTTTTTTTACCTTTTTATATTTTTATTCTTTTGTTGATAAAACCGTTTGGTTCTGAGCGAATTAAGTTTATTAGCCAAAGTTACTCACCGCTGTTAACCGCTATATTGCGTTTTATATTAGCGTCAGTCGTATTTATTAATCTAATTTCGTTTATTGACGACAAGCCAGTTGAAGAAGTGGTAGACGATGTTGTCAGCAGTTTTGCAGATAGCAAAGCTATTGCAGAGGAGACACCTACTGATCAGCAAAAAGCAGTTGAAGAACTCAGTGAAAAAATAGAGCAGCAATTACCAGACAGCAGCAATTCTGTGCCGATTCTAAGGCGAGATGTAGATATTGAAGGTGATAGCGAAACTGCGCAAAATCTACGTCAGTTTTTAGACACTAAGGGTTACTTTGAAAGGAGTAAACGCTTAATTGCTATGTTTGCTTATAGCTTTGAGGCTGATAGCTATTCTCGCTGTTTAAAATCACAGAACAGTAAAACTGTTGAGCTGAATGATTATGAAATTGTGCAAGTAACCCCGGATCACAATGCCGAATACGGCTATCGATTTGAAGTCATTGCGTGTGACTCACCTGGTGTCACTCCAGTAGCAAAGTAACGCAGCAATCAATACTACTCGCTTGGCTTACTGCGTTTTCTCTGATGAAATGAAATACCGAAAGCCCAATAAAGCCAAAGCAAACTAAGGCGATTACTAAATTGGGTATAAAAATAAGCAGCATGCTTGCGTCATAGCCGACCTTTGCGAAGGCTGCGCAAAGGCTACCAATAATAAGTTCAGTTAAAATTAGCTCCCATTCTAATGAGCTATTCGCAGCCACAGTTTTAGCCGCATAATGTTTTACTTTAAAGCCCATACCAAAACCTACTAGTTCCTATTTTAATACACCTACACTAGCATCAAAATGCACAGACTCAAAAATAATAGACAATAAAACCTTATTTAACCCCGTAAGGATTAGACATAAAACATTGAAATTAAAAAGATTAACTTTTTAGAACCTTATAAATAAATCGCTTAGATGTAGATAAGCGACACTCACTATTTTCCTCGCTATTGTAGTTTCCATCAACGGGCTACCAACCAATTTTGCTTCGCTGATAAAACTAACCAACCAATTAAAGGAATTAAATTATGACCAGCTCAGTTTTAAAAATGATGTCACTTCTAACAGTAACGGTAATTGTTTTTACATCACCAAACACCTTATTAAATAGTCAAAATGCCCAAAAGCTAAATCAGCAATTAGAGACCTCTATCGAGGCTTCTATTGAACAAATGAACAATAAAATTGATCACCAAATTGAGCAACAGCTCAATAAGTAATATCTAGCTTGTCCAATATACTGGGCAAGCTTCATCTAATTAACAGGCTTAAGTAATGAAAACACTGACTCGACACTTACTCATCTCATCGATTGCAGTATCAGGCTTATTAATATGTGAATTTAGTATTGCTAAAAGTGCTGTTTGGCTGGTAAGTAAAGGTGATAAATATATTTACATTGCTGGCTCAATTCATGTTTTGCCTCCGAAAGAGATACCATTACCTGCAGAGTTTAATCAGGCTTATCATCTGGCAGATACCTTAGTACTTGAAGCTAATATGCCAGCACCAAGCAATAGCTCGGCACAACTGACAATGCTCAAAGCTCTCAGCTACCCAGCGGGTGAAACCTTAAGTGGCAAGCTGACAGCACACGTGAAGCAACGATTAGAAGAGCAACTAAACCGATATGACATGCAACTCAGCGAATTCGATAGCTTTCGCCCGTTTATGGTGGGTTTGTTGATGATGTCGTTGGAGCTGAAAAAGCAATCGCTTTTGGGTGAAGGTGTCGATAGCTACCTTACTAAATTAGCTAAAAAAGATAGCAAAAAATTAGCCTACCTTGAAAGCTTAGCTTATCAATTACATCTATTTAAGGAATTAGGCAGCCAAAACGAAAATGCCTTTATTGAATCACAGTTAACGCAAATTTCTCGCTATCAGCATGATTATATTGCCATGCTCGCTGCATGGCGAAACGGCAATATGCGGGCAATGAATGAGCTTATCATCATGCCATTGAAAGAACATGATCCCCACACTTATCAAATACTCATAAAGCAACGCAATTTGAATTGGCTTAATCATATTGAGCATTATTTAACTGATCAGCAAAAAGAGCTGGTAGTCGTTGGCGTAGCTCACTTGGCCGGAGAAGATAGCCTATTAGCCTTGTTAAAAAATAAAGGTTATGAAATTAAGCAGTTGAATACAGATGAGGAATAAGAAAATGGAAAAAACCGACAAAACCGCCGCAGCACTTATCTGTTTGTTTACTGTTTTAATTGTGCTTAGCTTTTAATAAAAAATACCGCTTAAAAGCGGTATTTTTATATGTGACTTAAGTAATAGCTTACGGACGCGGGATAAAACCAACAGCGTCATATACTGCTTTTAATGTTTTTTCAGCGCGAATACTCGCCTTTTCAGCACCTGATTTCATAATACTATCAAGCAGTGACTGATCTTCGCGAATTTCTTTAAAACGTGTCTGGATCGGCTCAATCATACTAACAACAGCTGCTGCTGTGTCTTTTTTCAGGTGACCATACATTTTATCTTCGTACTCAGGTACTAAGTCTTCAATTGAGCGCTTAGTAGCCACAGATAATAAAGTTAGTAAGTTAGATACACCTGGCTTTTCTTCACGATCAAAGTAGATACGTGCTTGTTCGTCTGAATCGGTTACTGCTTTTTTCAGTTTCTTTTCAATCTTCTTCGGCTCATCTAATAACATAATGTAACCGTTTGGATTTTCATCAGACTTAGACATTTTCTTAAGAGGATCTTGTAAGCTCATTACACGTGCGCCAAACTCAGGAATGTACGGCTCAGGCAGTTTGAACACATCACCGTATAGGTTGTTAAAACGTGTTGCGATATCACGAGTTAACTCAAGGTGTTGCTTTTGATCTTCACCTACTGGTACTTGATCTGCTTGGTATAACAAAATATCAGCAGCTTGCAGTACAGGGTAAGAGAATAATCCCACGTTTACGTTATTAGCATGCTTAGATGATTTATCTTTAAACTGCGTCATACGATTAAGCTCACCCATTTGAGCATAACAGTTTAATACCCAGCTTAGCTGTGCATGTTCTGGCACTTGAGACTGTACGAATAACGCAGCTTTCTCTGGGTCGATACCGCATGCAGCATATAGCGCAATACCGTCAAGTACGCGCGAGCGTAGTTGCTCTGGATCTTGGCGAACCGTAATGGCGTGCAAATCTACTAACATAAAGAAACTTTCGTGGTCTTCCTGTAGCTTAAGCCACTGGTTAATAGCGCCAACATAGTTGCCTATTGTCATACCACCGGTTGGCTGAATGCCACTTAACACTACTGGTTTACTCATGATGTTCCTTTATATTTTTACTAAACTAAAAAGACGAATTTAAAATGCTCTTACCTTTGAGTAAGAACGGGTATTATATCTAAGAAATTCTCGCAGAGGTACTCTGGATTGAAATCAGCAAGGTTTTCACCTTGGTTATAGCCATAACCGAGCGCGACAACGTCAACATTAGCAGCTTTTGCTGCCAAAATATCACTTTTTGAGTCGCCTATCATAACCGCTTTGGCAGGGCTGACATCGAGTTGCTGACAAGCAAATTGTAAAGCCTCAGGTGATGGTTTCTTTGCCATATCATCACCACACACAATCAATTGAAAATGACTGGTCAGTGAGAGTTTATCAAGTAGCTTCTCGGTAAAACGACGTGCTTTATTGGTGATCACCACTTTAGGAATACCAGCAAGTGCAGCAAGCCCTGTTTCTACATGTTGATAAAGCGCACTATAGTCACCCACAACTTGGTCATAGTGCTGATAAAACAAATTAATAGCTCGCTCAGTAAGAGCTTCATCTAAATGCTCACTGACTTGCATATCGCCACTCAAACCGCGTTTAACGAGCGTTTCTATACCATTACCTACCCAGCTTTCAACTAGCTTCTGTGTAACAACCGGAAATGCTAGGTCAGTTAGAGTCAGGTTCATCGCAATGTATAAATCATAAACACTATCAACTAAGGTGCCATCTAAATCGAAAAAAGCCGCATCGTATTTCATGACTCAACCTTTGCAAGTTCACTACGCATTGCATCAATGACCACTTTGTAATCTGGTTGATTGAAAATCGCAGAACCAGATACAAACATATCAGCTCCTGCTTCTGCTATTTTAGCAATGTTATCAACACCCACACCACCATCAACTTCTAAACGAATATTGCGACCTGAATCATCAATAATTTTACGCGCTTGGCGAAGCTTTTCGAGAGTATGTGGAATAAAACTTTGCCCGCCAAAACCTGGGTTAACCGACATTAATAACACCACATCTACTTTATCAAGCACATGTTCAAGATAACTAAGACTCGTAGCTGGATTAAACACGAGTCCTGCTTGGCAGCCACTATCCTTTATTAGTTGTAAAGTACGGTCAATATGCTCACTCGCCTCTGGGTGGAAGCTAATAATAGATGCGCCTGCATCAGCAAAGTCGGGAATTAAGCGATCGACAGGCTTCACCATAAGGTGCACATCAATAGGAGCTGTGATGCCGTAATCGCGCAGTGCTTTACAAATCATTGGGCCAAAGGTTAAGTTTGGCACATAGTGGTTATCCATTACATCGAAATGTACAACGTCAGCCCCGCTTGCAATTACACGATCAACATCTTCACCTAAACGGGCGAAGTCAGCTGATAAAATAGAAGGGGCAATTAAATACTTTTGTAATGTTTCCAACATAAAAGATTCCATCATAATTTGCGACTGCAAGAAGAGCGCATAATGTAACCCAATCGACAGCTGATTAAAACACCACAGCTGACTGTTAAGAGGCTATTACTTAAGGCTAGTCCTTTTAGCTTATTGAATTAAAGTGAATTTAATCAAAAATTGAACAATAACTCTATTCAGCTACTTGCATTGACAACCCCAAATAAAACAAAAAATAAACATAAAATTTACTTTAAAGAACTAATTTTATTATATTTTTATTTAATTCAGCCTTAATTAAGTTTGTTATTTGAGCAATTATTATGTATGCTTGTCTAAATAACACAAACAAGGGTTATTCTCATGCGTGCTTTTAAAATAGGGATCTTAATCGCGTCCGCACTTACGGTTGCTACGTTTGTATCTTTTTCATCTGCCGATGAAGACGACTTTTTAGCAGCGGCGTCTAGTTGCTCATGCAATACACTAAGCGCATCGTCATCATCTGCTCAATGTATGAAAGCAGAACAAGAAACAGGATGGTTTTCTTGGTTAACTGGTGATAGCCGCAGCGCTCAATTCCATTATCTTGATTTACTTGAGTTATTAACAAGTAGTGAAGAGTCAAAGAAAGTTAGCAGTTTAGGTTCTAAGTTCTAAATCGCATGAACAAATTCATTAGTGCATTGCAAAGTGTCTTCGCGGCATTTTTTGGTGTGCAATCAGAAGACAAACGTCAAGCTGACTTCAAAGAGCATTCACTCAGTACTATCATCATCATCGCGCTCATCTTATTTAGCGTGTTTGTAGCAGCGATTTATTTCACCGTTTCTTTGGTGCTAAATACATAGCCATTAACTCATTCACTTTATTACGTGAACCGCCCTTCGGACTAATAGTTCGCTTCACCTGAATTTCATCAAGTGAAGCTTGGCTATAGATTTTACGAGTCCATACTGTATCGTGATTAGATATGAGCACTGGTGTGTTATTTTCGAATGCAGTTTGCTCAGCCAAATTAGCCAAGTTAGCCTGATCATCTAAATTGAAGCCACCTTTAGCGTAAGAAGTAAATGATGCAGTTTTACTCAAAGGCACATATGGTGGATCGCAATACACAACTGCATTATTAGGAATAAGCTTAAATACCTCGTCATAACCTAAACAAGTAAAGGTTGCTTGCTGCGCTTTTTCAGCAAAAAAGTGCATTTCTTTTTCAGGAAAATAAGGGCGCTTATATTTACCAAAAGGGACATTAAAAATACCTTTAAGGTTGTAGCGACACAAACCGTTATAGCCATGGCGATTCATGTATAAAAATAAAATTGCACGCTCATACACATCACTGCTTTGATTAAACTGAACACGATACTCATAATAGGCTTCAGGGTGGTTATTAAGCTCTACAAACAACTTCTTTGCATCGCTAATAAATTCATCAGGTGTTCGCTTTAGCTCAGTGTAAAGGTTGATCAGATCCGCATTGATATCGTTTAAAATATAATGCTTAAAGTCCGTATTAAGGAATACAGAGCCAGCACCAACGAAAGGTTCAACTAAGGTGTCAGCATCCATACTCGCTTGCTTCAAGCGGGTACGAATATCTTCAACTAGGCTGTATTTTCCACCTGCCCATTTAAGGAAGGCTCTGGTCTTTTGCTGCATCTGCTCTTAACTTCAATTCTGTGTTGCGCGATTTTACACTAATCAGTTTTAATTTACTGATTAAGTGAAGCGATTTCTTGTTTAATTTTACTTATTTTTTTATAAAATGGCTGATTTTTACGCACATTATCAGAAAGTGTTGTTACACCTTTCTTAGCTTCATTCAGTGTGGCATAACTGCCATAAGTTACAATCCACCAAGGCTTACCACTGCGTAGACTTCGGTATGTATTAACCTGCCCTAGCAAATCATTTTCACTAATAAATTTATCGCTAATTTCTGGTTTAGTAACCGCAAGTAATTGGATGACATAATGATCGTCTGGCTGAGTTAAATACCAAGCATTACCTTCAAGCGTTAGCTCAGATTCAGTAGTTTGCTCGAGCGCAGCTACTACCGGCTTAGTATTAGTATTTATCGCTGTCGCTATTTCCTCTGTGCTTTGCTGCTCGCTATCTTGTGCTGCATGTTGTTGCTCAGCAGGAAAAAGGCTATCGACAATCGCAGCAACATTATTGTCATGGATTTCGTTCTCATGACTTTCTTTTTCTGAAGTTTCTACTGGCGGTTGAGCAACTGGGGTGGTATTTACAGCATGTTCAGTAATGGCTTGCTCTGGTTTTGTTAGCTTATCTAACGCTTGTTCTGATACTCGCTCGTCACTTTCTACTTGCCTATTGACTATCGTCTCTGCGGGCAGCGCTGTTGCCACAGCGCTCACTGTATCTTGCTGATAATGCGCTTTCCACCACTCGGTCATATCCGCTTTATACAAAAAGCCAATAATTAACAACATTGTTGTGAGTAACAACAAAATTATATAAAGCAATTTGTAGCTTTTTTCTGGTACTCGAATGTCTGCGCTTTGTTGCTCGGGCTGCCATGCAAGTAATAAAGCTGGATTACCATGAGCCTCTTGTAAAAAGGTGCGAAAAACAGGATCTTCTTCAACCGGCAGGTTATCGAAAAACCAACGCATAAGCTGTTTGCTTTCGCTCAAATTCAGCGCTTCTAGATGAATTTCAACAGCTTGACTAAATTGCCCTACCGACTGGGATGCTATTAAAATGTATAGTGTGCTCGGGCTTTGCTTTGCTAAAATTTCTAGTTGCTGGATTAACTCTTCAGATAAATGACGCCCTCCATCAATCACCCATAAGCAATCACCACAAGGCTGTTGTTTATAAAGTTGATAGAAGTTTTCAGACAAACTCAAAGAGTGGTCTATCAGTGGGTTACTAAAGCTTTGTTCAAGCAGTTCGGTCATAAACTGCTGGTCGGTCATTTTTCCCGACAATTGAACAAACGCCTTGTTAAAGTCGAGGTATTTATCTGTAATAAAGGTTTCTAGTAAATAACTTTTGCCTAGCCCCGATGGACCAAGTAAGCAAATTAGGTTTTGCCCATATTCAAACTGCAGAGCGATTCGATCAACTAGCGCAGCACGGCTAGGCAATATTTGTGATTGCATTAGCGCGCTATTAAATCACAAACCTGCTGATCAGTAACATCACTTACCAGCGCACATTGACCAAATTGGGTTGGAAGAATAAAGCGAATAGTACCTTTCTTATTTTTCTTATCTTTACGCATATGTGTTAAAAATTGCTCACCAGTCATATCTCTTGGAATATCAACAGGTAAATCATACTCAGCAATCAATTTAACAATGCGTTCAACTTCAATAGCAGTTAAATCACCACGGGTTTGCGCTAAACGAGCTGCGAGCACCATACCTGCCGCAACGGCTTCGCCGTGTAACCAATTGCCATAACCCATTTGTGCTTCAATCGCGTGCCCAAAGGTGTGTCCTAAGTTTAGCAGTGCACGTAAGCCAGCTTCTTTTTCATCTTGTGCAACAATCAAAGCTTTAATTTCACAACAACGGTAAATCACATGCTGCAAAGTTTGCTCGTCAAGTGATTTAAGGTTGTTAATATTTTGCTCTAGGTAAGCAAATAATTCAGTGTCGTAAATGAGGCCGTACTTAATAACCTCAGCCATACCTGCAGCAAATTCACGCTCGGGCAAAGTATGCAGCGATTGAGTATCGATGAATACAGCTTGTGGTTGGTAAAACGCGCCAATCATGTTTTTACCAAGAGGATGATTTACTGCCGTTTTACCACCTACAGACGAATCAACTTGCGAAAGCAAAGTAGTTGGCACCTGAATAAAAGGCACACCACGTTGATAACATGCAGCAACAAAGCCGGTTAAGTCGCCAACAACACCACCACCTAAGGCAATAAGACAAGTATCGCGACCACAGTTATGTTCAAGTAAGAACGCCGAAATCTTTTCAAACCACTCAAGTGATTTGTATTGTTCGCCATCAGGGATGGTAAAAGATAACGGGTTAAGATCAGCCAACGACGTCATTACATCATCAAGATATAAAGGTGCAATGGTGTCGTTGGTGATAATGATAGGTCGACAATCGCCGATGTGCTCGCGTAGCCGACCAGTCTCTTTAAGAGCAGATTGACCAATATAAATAGGATAACTTCGCTCGTCCAAATTAACTGTTAATTCAAGCATAGCTAGTTCCCTTTTTATTATTGGTTTTTAAAAATCTAATTTCTCGATGATTTGATTAGCAACAACTTTCGCGCTTTGCTCATCAGTGCGGACAACAAAATCAGCAACTTCTTTGTATAACGGTTCGCGTTCTTCAGCTAAGCGTTCTAATACATCACGCGGTGCTTCTTCTGTTTGCAATAATGGGCGACGCTTGTCGCGCTGCGTGCGTGCAACTTGCTTTTCGATTGGTGTCTCTAGGTATACAACGATACCGCGAGCAGATAGCTTGTTACGCACTTCTTTACTGATCACAGAACCACCACCAGTAGCAAGCACAATACCTTGCATCTCTGTTAGGTCTGAAATTACAGTTTCTTCACGAAGTCGAAAGCCCTCTTCACCCTCAAGATCGAACACCCAAGCAATATCTGCTCCAGTGCGACGCTCGATCTCTTGATCTGAATCGAAAAATTCAAGGTGTAATTGATCAGCAATGTGACGACCAATTGTGCTTTTGCCAGCCCCCATAGGGCCCACTAGAAATATATTACGTTTCTCAGCCATATCTTTTTAGTACAAACGAACTCTAAAATTTGAAATAAAACCCCGCCTAACGACCTGGCCCCAAAATTAAGGAGGGGATTATCTCAGTAATTGCTTGGGTATTTCAAGTCAATTAGCATAAAAAGCCAGATAACGAGCAATTAAACATGCTAATTGCTCGTTGCTTAAGAAAAAATCACTTATTCAATTTGGATTTTTGGTGTTACAAAGATTAACAGCTCTTTTTTCTCGTTAAATTCACTCGTACTTTTAAACAACGCACCAAGGTATGGAATATCACCTAACAGAGGTACTTTCTTAGTTGAGTTAACGATTTGCTGTTGGAAGATACCACCAAGCACCACAGTTTGACCATTTTCTACTAATACCTGCGTTTGGATCTCTTGGGTATTAATTGCCACAGCAGAACCTGTTGGAGTTTGCACTGTATCACCGCGGGTATCTTGTGTAATAACTAGGTCCAAAATGACCTTATTGTCAGGCGTGATATGTGGCGTTACTTCTAAGCTCAACACCGCTTTTTTGAAAGTTACCGTAGTTGCACCACTTGATGCTGCTTCAACGTACGGGATCTCTGTACCTTGCTCAATGCGAGCTTTTTGTTGGTTCGCCGTAGTAATACGTGGACTTGCGATAATCTCACCACGGTTTTCTTCTTCAAGAGCACTTAGCTCTAAATCTAATATTGTACCGTTGGCTAACTTAGCTATTTGTACACCAATGCTACCAGCAGGACTTGAAACAGGTAAGTTAACATTTAAGCGGTCAGAAATACTTGGAATATTATCGTAAGAGCCAGCACCAAACATACCACCGGCACCATCTAATGTGCCAGAAATAGCGCCATCACTACCTACATCGCTGATCCCCCAACGAACACCTAAGTCTTCTTGGACATTATCATTCACTGTCACCATACGTGATTCAATTACCACTTGTTTAACAGGAATATCTAAGGTTTCCACCATACGGCGCACGCTTTCAATGCTTTTGGCTGTATCTTTGATGAGTAAAGTATTGGTACGTTTATCAACAGAAACACTGCCTCGTGAAGAGATTATGCTATTGGTGTCTGTTTTTAAAAGATCAGCAAATTCTTCAGCTTTTGCATAGTTAAGGCGAATATATTCACTGTAAAGCGGCTCCAAGTCTTCAACTTGCTGCTTAGCTTGAAGCTCCTTTGCTTCACGAGCGGCTAACTCCTCTGCAGGAGCCACCATCAAGATAGTGCCATCCATACGCTTATCTAAGCCTTTAATCTTCAGCACCACATCAAGTGCCTGATCCCAAGGAACACCGCTTAAACGTAATGTAATATTGCCTGTTACAGAGTCACTTGTGACAAGGTTAAATTCGTTATAACCAGCAATAATCTGTAATACAGAACGAATAGGAATATCTTGAAAATTAAGACTCATAGGGCGGCCTTGATATTCAATTCCACCATCAAGGTATGCGCGCTGAGTATCGTCTTTTTCAACTGTGAGGGTAAAGATGTTTTCAATTTGTTGGTGCGTAAACTTAAATGCCGCATTTGGTTCAACCTCAATGCGTGTTATGTTGCCTTCTTTGAAGGTTTCAATGTTGCTTACGACCGTTCCAAAATCAATCACATCTAATTGATATAATAAATCGTCTAAAATATCTGTGTGGTGAAACTCAGCAATGATTTTGCCACCGCTTTCATACACATTAATTGCCGCTTGCGTATTTTGTAAAAAGACTAATAGACGCGCTTCACCTTTTTCACCACGACGAAAATCAATCGACTGTACTGTGTTAATATAGTTATTAGAAGCGGTTAATCCATCCTTTGAGTCATCTGTTGTAATCGGATTGTCTGAAACATGCAAAGTAACAATGTTGTCTTTCGCTGTTGTTTTATAAATTTTTAATTTATCTAAGCTAACAATTACTTTTAAACCATCTTCGGTCATAGTGCTGGTTACATGCTGAATACCTGCTTGATTAACTGGTACATCACGTACTTCATTATCTACACCTACATTACTAAAAAGCATTTCGATACGAGCTGGCGAGTTATATACCTGGATTTTAGGTTCAAACGTAAGAGCTTCATCAAACACAAGTTGTAATTGTGTTTCGCCTTGCATTAATGGGTTATAACGAACGTCGTACAATAAAGGGGCAGCGATTGCCGTCTGAGCCACAATTAAGGCTAACGCAGCTAACACGCATTTATTTATGTGCTTTAACCAAGCCATTCCTTTATGCATTTTCTTTTCACCTTTCATATGATTAACCTGCACCATTTGTACTTGCCTCTGACATTTCTAGCTTGGTCAGGCGCTCTTTCCAGCAACCAGCCCCATCTGGGATTAATTCTAATAATTCAATATAATTGTCGTGCACTTGTTTTATTTCACCGTGATACAAGCCAATATAATTACCCACTGTCACTCGATAAAGCGTGTCATCAGTCGCTTTGATCAGTGCCCAAGTATTGTCAGCACGACCGATAGTCCCTTGCATAACTAAATTATCCAATGGGTATTTCTCAAGTGGTTGACGAACCCTATTAGGGTCTGGATGTAAGCAATTTTTAACTTGTACTAAATTGTTTTGGATTATTTCTGGCTTAGGTGCCACAAACGGGCTGCGTAACTTACCAGCACTATATTCAAAATGCTCAAATTTTGTGATTTCAGGTATCGGTTCAACTTTAGGCGTCGTACTCGCTTTTACTTGATCAATAAACTCTTTTTGTTCAGAAGTATCATCATTACAAGCAGTAAGCACAATAGCCATTGCAATAACTAAGGGAAGCTTCTTCATTTTTTAGTCCCCCCTTCATAACGATAAGTCTTTGCAACAACACTAAAAGTTAGTTCGCCATTACCGAGTGTTTGAATCGTAAAGTCATGTAAACTAACAATACGCGGTAACTGAGCAACTTTACCAACAAACTCACCAAATTCATGATACGTTCCTACCACTTCTATTTTAATTGGTAGTTCTGTATAAAACTCTTTTTCAATTTCTGGTAACCAGCCAATTTTCAAAAAAGTTAAGCCACTAGTTGTACCAACATAAGATAAATCATCTAGTAAACCAGGAGTCTCATTGGAGGTTGGTAAGCGTTTTAAGAGCTGCGAAAACTTATCTTCCATTTCAACCATTTGTTGACGATATATTTCCAAGTTACTCGCAATCGCATATTTTGCTTTGTATGTTTGGCGCAGTTCAGTTTCTTTAGCTACTGCACTGTGGTAGCTAGCAATTTCATCTGAAACTAATAAGCTATAGCTAAAATACAAAACAATTGCAGCCACAAACGCACAACATAGCGCTTTCACTGCTATGGGCCAATCGCCCATATTTTCAAGTTCTATTTCATTCCAATCTATTTCTGTTAACGCTTTGATATCAAGGTTCATTACGTGCCTCACCTATCTGATCAAAAGGCTTAACATAAAAATCCATATTAAAGTCACTCAACAATCGCGACGTTTGCTCACCAGCTACAATGCCTTGCATAATCGGTCGTTCTAATAAGTAAGAACCTTGCACTTGGCGCAACATAGTCGATAAGCGATTATTGGATTCACTGCGACCGATAACATGAATGCGATTATCATGTCGCTCTAGTTTAGTTAAATAAACACCGGCAGGGACTATATTGGCCACTTCATCCATAATTTGTGTTCCCAAATTACGGTTACTTTGTAACTCTTCAATTAAGCGCATACGTTGTTGTAAGTTCTCTTTTTTCTTATCTAGCTCATTAATTTCACGAATACGTTGGTTTAATAATGCTATTTCAGTATTTAAGAAGTTGTTCTTTACATTCTGCCCTTCACGTAAGCCGCTGTAAAAAGAGCTTAATAAATACATACTCAAGAAGCTAACAACAACAACGCCGAACAAAATTGTAATGAACTTGTTCTGGGAATCTTTTCTTTGTTGTTCGCGCCATGGCAATAGATTTATATGTGGCATGATGAAAAGCTCCTTAAAGCCAATCCTGTAGCTATCGCAAACTGAGTGCGATGACGCTGTAACATATTACGGTCAACCTTCGGCGAAATTTCAAGATTTGCAAATGGTTCAGCAACAATGGTGTGGATTCCTAACTCTTCAATTAGCAACCTATCTAAGCCTTCAATCATGGCGGTTCCGCCAGTCAGCACAATGTAATCGACTTGATCTTTACCACTGGTAGTTAAGAACATTTGTACTGCACGCCTTACTTGTTGCAATAACGATGTCTGGAATGGCGCAAGAACTTCAAACGTGTAATTTGGTGGTAAGTCACCTGTTGTTTTACCTATTTCAGCTTCATCAAAGCTCTTGTTGTAATAAGCAACAATACTATTGGTATATTGGTCGCCACCGAAAACTTGGTCACGAGTGTAAATTGTTTCACCTTCCTGTACTACGCTGACAAGCATCAATACAGCACCAATATCAACCACGGCAACACACTTGTTGAAAGCATCACTAGGTAGTTGTTGGTAGTAAATATCCATTGTTCTACTTAGTGCATAACTTTCAACATCAACAACCGCAGCCTTTAAGTTTGCAGCTTCAAGTGCACCGACTCGCGCTTGCACACTTTCAGTACGAGCTGCAGAAAGAAGAACATTTACTTTACTTGGATCTGCTTCGTTGATTGCCAGCTTTTCGAAATCGATATTTACTTCATCAAGTGGATATGGAATTAAGCTATCAGCTTCAATGGCAATTTGTGACTCTAATTCAGCATCTGTTAATGATACATCCATAAAAATCACTTTCGTTATTACAGTTTGACCAGAAACAGCGACTGCTGCAGCTTGAACTGATTTAGGAATTTTTCTTTTTAATTTAGCGATAACATTGCCTATCGCTTCTATGTCTTGAATAGAACGCTCAGACATAGCGCCTTTTGGCATAGGTTCAATAGCTAACGCTTCAAGCCGCATACCTGCGTCTGTTTCTTGCAGCAACACTGCTTTTATACAGTGCGATCCGATGTCAATTCCTACCATCATAGATGAAGGCTTTTTAAATAGCTGACTTAGCATGTTTGCAACTTTGCCTTTGTTTTAATAATAAACAAGTTATAATTTTTATCTGAAAAAATATTATTCATTTTTTAATCAATATATACTAGCAGTCTCCGATTCTAATTGGGAGTCCATTTAGGGAAAATATAAGTGATTTTATTAAAGCGAACTTTACAATTTATTATCATTTGCTCATTCTTAGGGCTAATCACTTTAGTTGGTCTATACTATTACGTTAAACCTGACATTCCTAGCGTTCAGGTACTAAAAGACGTTCAATTACAAACACCTATGCAAGTATTCTCACGCGATGGTTTATTGATTAACCAATTCGGTGAAAAACGACGCATTCCCGTTACGATAGATCAAATCCCTCAACCATTAATCGATGCTATTTTAGCAACAGAAGATAACCGTTTTTACGAGCATATCGGTATCGATCCAATTGGTATTGTTCGTTCTGCCATTGTACTCATATCTACAGGTGAAAAGAAACAAGGCGCAAGTACGATAACTATGCAGCTTGCCCGTAACTTCTTCTTAACCCGAGAAAAAGCATACATCCGTAAAGTCAAAGAGATCTTCATCGCTTTACATATCGAAAGTATATTAACTAAAGACGAAATCCTCGAATTATATTTAAATAAAATTGAACTTGGTAACCGTGCTTTTGGTATTGGTGCTGCAGCACAAGTTTATTACGGTAAGGAATTAAATGAACTTACCTTGGCGCAAATGGCAATGATTGCAGGTTTACCTAAAGCACCTTCAGCACTAAATCCTATACGTAACCCTACCCGTGCTAAAAGCCGTCGTAATGTTGTTTTAGGACGTATGTTAACCGAAAAGTACATTACGCAGAGTGAATACGCAGAAGCCACTAAGGCGCCTATTACTGCAAAATTCCACGGCGCAGAAATTGAAGTGTATGCACCATATATCTCTGAGATGGTGCGTGCTGATATGGTTGAACGTTATGGCCATGAGCGCGCTTATAATTCTGGTTTTAAGGTCTACGCTAGCGTTGACTCAAATATTCAGCAAGCAGCACAAGATGCCATTGTTGATAACCTACATGCTTACGACATGCGTCATGGCTACCGTGGTGCTACGGCACAGTTATGGGACAGTGAAAACGAGAGCCCACTTAGCCAAGAAGAAATCTTAAATAAACTAAAAGATGTTAAAGAATTTGGCCCGTTACTGGCTGGTGTTGTAACAAATGTCGCAGAACAGTCAATCGATGTGCTTTTAAAAAGCGGCGAACAAGTTACTATTGAGTGGGATGGCTTAAAATGGGCACGTAAATATATTACGCGATACCGTCAAAGCTTCGCACCAAAAACCGCTGGTGAAATCCTAACGGCTGGAGCGCAAATTTGGCTGCGTAAAAATGCAGATGACAGCTATATATTAAGCCAAGTGCCCGAAGCTTCGAGCGCATTGGTTTCACTAGATCCACAAGATGGTCGTATTAAAGCGATTGTTGGTGGTTATAGTTTTGAGCAAAGCCAATACAATCGTGCAGTCCAAGCAAAACGTCAAGTAGGTTCAAACATTAAGCCGTTTATTTATTCAGCGGCACTTGAAAATGGATATACACTCGCTTCTATTCTGAATGATGCACCAATTAATCAGTGGGATAAAAGTCAAGGTGTCGCATGGCGCCCGAAAAACAGTCCTGCGGTTTATAATGGACCTATCCGTATTCGTAGAGCACTTGCCCAGTCGAAAAACGTAATTTCGGTGCGCTTATTACGTGGTGTTGGTCTTGAGCGCACAGCCGACCATTTGCTTAAGTTTGGTTTTTTAAACAGTGATATTAACCGTAGTGAATCGCTGGCACTTGGCAGCGCCTCTATCACTCCTCTTGAACTTGCGAGGGGGATGAGTACTTTTGCTAATGGTGGGCACTTAATTACTCCGTACTTTATTTCAGAAATTCAAGACTCTGCCGGAAATGTGTTATTTAAAACAGAGCCTGAACTTGCCTGTGATGAACCACAACAAGCCATTACCCCTGAATTTGCATCTCTGGATGATACTCAGATAAATATTCCAAATACTCAGGTTACTAGCGCCCCACGTTGTGCACCACGAATCATTTCAAAGCAAAATGCTTTCTTAATTTCACAAGCTATGCACAGTGCTATTTGGGGTGGCGGTAGCTGGACTCATAAAACGGGTTGGAGTGGTACAGGCTGGCGTGCACAAGCCCTTGGTCGTCGTGACCTAGCCGGTAAAACAGGTACCACCAATGACTCTGTTGATACTTGGTTCAGCGGCTTTAACCGCAATGTGATGACTTCGGTATGGGTTGGTTTTGATAACCCAGGTAAGGCCCTTGGCCGTTCGACCTATAATAATAACCTCGATAAATCGCAAATATCTGGTGCAGAATCAGGCGCTAAAACAGCGCAACCGGCATGGGTCGACTTTATGCGTGCAGCCCTTGATGGTATGCCAGAAGCACCTATTGAACTTCCTGAGGGGCTAGTATCGGTTTCGTATCGACTTAGCGACGGGCCTTTTAAGCCATAAAAACGATTACACTAGTCGCTTTGAGTACTTTATTAAAGGCACTGCGCCAACCAAGTATGTACTTGATCAACCTACTGATGTGTTTGAAGAAAAGCTCAGCACAGAAGAAGAGCTGTTTTAAGCAATTTGTATAAGTAGTTGTGATAATAAAAAAGCGCCTAAAGGGCGCTTTTTGCTTAGCCATTTAAACTAAGATCAGCAAAATTATTTTAGGTTATTCACTAACCAATAAAGATCTGAGTGAATCCCCGCTGCGGTGACCTCTTTGCCCGCTCCAGGGCCTTGGATCACCAATGCATTATCTAAATACCACTGTGAATTAATTACAAAGATATTATCGCCCGGTTTAAGACCTGCTAGTACATCATCTTTGCCAACATTGACTAAGCCAACTTGTGCTTTGACCTTACCATCTACTAATGTAATAGCACCGGTATAGCGCACAACTTTATCTTCAGCTGCAGCCAAGTTTGCTTTTTCAGTCATAAAATCATCGAGTAGCTGCTTATTTGCAAGAAAATCTTGCCAGCTACCTATTGCTAACGCTTCAGGCATGAGTGGAGTTAAAGCAATGTCATCAAGCTCTAAATCAAGACCAAGATCTCGCGCTAAAATTAGCAGTTTACGCTGCATATCGCGGCCAGATAAATCTTCACGAGGATCTGGCTCTGTATAGCCCATTTGCTGAGCTTGAAGCACTAAATCTGAAAACGGCACACTGCCATCATAGCTGCTGCATAACCATGACAAGGTACCTGAAAATACCCCTTCAATACGGTTAATTCTGTCACCACTATTTTGTAAATCAGCTAAAGCAAAATTAATTGGTAAACCTGCCCCCACACTGGTGTTATAGCGCCACAATAAATTTCGCTCGGCTAAATTATTACGTAATGTTTGATACCAACTACTGGCGGCGGTGCCAGCATATTTGTTTGCACTGATCAAATGGCAGTTAAGTTCTATAAAATCAGGATAAAACTGACTAAAGGCCTCACTGGCTGTAATATCAATCACTACTTTGTGTTCATAATCAAGCTCATTGATACGTGCTAATAACTCAGCTTTGTTGTAGCTTTGCGCTTCGTTGTGCCATTGCTCTTGCCATGTTTCAGTATTTAAACCACTGGCACTAAAAAGCATTTGCTTTGAGCGTAAAAGAGCAACAACTTTTACTTTATACTGAGCAGATAAACGAGCAAACTGAGCTTGTAGTTGCGATAAGAACACCTCACCCACATTACCAAGACCAGCAACGATAATGGCCAGCTCTTGGCCTTTGTTGACTAACTTGTCATGTAGAAGAGTTAAAACATCACTATCAATTGCCTGGTCATTTAAGATCAACACATAGTTATCATCTTGTTGTACAAAACGAGGATGAATGCTTTGCTCTTTTAAAAGCGCTGTCGCTTGATCTGTAAGCGTAATTACATCAGTTGTTGGTGCAACCACTGCACAACCACTTAAATTAGACTCAACAATATTGGCGCGACCCGCTAAGTGGCCTACAACCTGATGAGTGCTTTGGCCTGGCACTAATAAGTAAGTATCGCCATCTTTAGTAAAGTGGTGCAGGCTGTGCTGGATTAACTGGCTTAGTTCACCTACTTCACCACTACTAAGTTTATCAACCCGTAATAAATCGATGTTATCTAAGGTAGTAATAAAACGTTTTGCTTTGCTATAGCCTTCTTTTACTACTTCGGTTGGCGTTGCATCGCAATCAAAGCTACTTCTAACAACTAGCTTGATCTCGGTGCCTTTTAACGGCGATAACGTCTTAGCATGCAGTACAGGATTACCTAAACGCGCTAATAAGTTAGCTTGCTCGCGACAAACCTTGGCATATTTAAGCGCATTTTTAACTTTACGAGGATCTGTACTAAACACGCCTTGTGTATCGGTCCATATAGACACTTGTTTCGCAAAAGTATAACTGGCCAGTAACGTCGCACTGTAATCACTGCCGTTGCGCCCTAATGTAACCGTATTGCCTTGGCAATCCACAGCTATAAAGCCCGTTACTACGTTTATGTGTGACTTACTAATTATACTTGTGCATTGCTGCTGATTTTTTTGATGTAATAGTTGCCCGTCATTTAAAGTAAATAACTGCCTTGCATCAACATCTTGCGCAGCGACACCGAGCTGATTTAGGTAAGCGGCCAACAAGCGCGCCGACCATACTTCACCATGGGCAAGTAAAGGCGCCTCAAGTAACTGCTGTTGACTAATTAATTCATTTAAAACCGCAAGCTCATCATTTAGCTGCGCCAACGCCTGCTGTTTATTCTGGCCTGTAAGTAATTGCTCAATTAAGGCTCGTTGATTGTTATCAATAAGCAATAAAATATCGCTAACAGCTTGCCTATCTTGCTGCTGGTAACTTTGCCAAAGTTTTACTAGAGTATCGGTTGTTTTACCTGATGCCGACACAACCACACAGTCACCCTGCTCTGTATTCGCTAGAACGATGTTAGCTACCGCATGATAACGATCTGCAGAGCTTAAGCTTGAGCCACCAAATTTATGAACAATATTTACCATCTCTTCTACCACAATGCCGTATGCGCAGGCGTTAACTTAAATGACGCGTTTTGTTGTGTATCTTGCTGTGTTTGTTTTACTTCAGCTTTAGCAACTTGCTGGCCTTGACCTGGTTTTACTAAATTGAAAACACGGTCTAAATCTGCGATAAGATCTTTTACATCTTCAATGCCTACAGAAATACGGATCAAAGTATCGCCCACACCGGCTTCAAGGCGCGCTTTAGGCTCCATGCCTGCGTGGGTCATTGTTGCAGGGTGACAAATCAAGCTTTCTACCCCACCTAACGACTCTGCAAGGCTAAAGTCTTTAAGACTGGTTAAAAACGCTGCAGCATCGTTAATGTCGCCTTTAATATCAAAGCTCACCATGCCACCAAAACCACGTTGCTGTGCTTTAGCAAGCTCATGTTGTGGGTGAGAAGCAAGGCCTGGATAATAAACTTGGCTTACAAAAGGAGAGTTTTCTAAATACTCCGCAATCGCAAAAGCATTTTCTTGATGCTGCTTTAAACGCACATTTAAAGTACGTAAACCACGAAGCGTTAAGTAACTGTCAAATGGTGCACCAGTAATACCGATATTATTTGCCCACCAAGCAAGCTCATCACCTAGCTCTTGCGTAGCAGCAATCACCGCACCGCCAACCACATCAGAGTGACCATTAATATATTTAGTAGTTGAGTGAACAACAATATCAACACCAAACTCAATTGGGTTTTGCAGCGCAGGTGATAAGAAGGTGTTATCAGCCGCAACTAAAGCATCACACTGCTTAGCAATACTAGTGATTGCTTTAATATCTGTTAAACGCAAGATTGGATTACTTGGCGTTTCTATCCAAATCAACTTAGGTTTAATCGATAAAATTTCTTGGAGATTTTCAGATTTCGTTAAATCCAAAACTTTTAGTTTTAACAGGCCACGCTTTTCAAGCGAAGTGAATAAACGATAACTACCACCATAGCAGTCATGTGGGATCACTAAGGTGTCGTCACTGTTTAATAGCTGAGTCGCTAAATGCACTGCTGACATACCTGTTGCAGTAATAATACCTCTAGCACCACCTTCAAGTTCAGCTAAGGTTTCAGCTAAGATATCGCGATTCGGGTTACCGCTGCGGCCATAGTCATACTGGCGCTTAGTATCAAAATCAGCAAATGAATAGGTGGTTGATAAGTAAATTGGCGGTACAACCGCGCCATGGTGTTTATCGGCTTCGATGCCGTGACGAACAGTAATCGTCGCTTTATTTTTATCGCTCATTTCATCACCTACTCCTGAATTGGATGTTTAGACGTCTAAAAGGTTAGATGATCAAATATGAGAAGTCAAAGCATTTATCGCTCACACATAGAAGTTTATACATTTACACCACTAGATGGCTAAATAACTAGTATTTGACTATCTTTTTTAAAGAGATAGAATTTCCGCATCTTGCGCTGTGAATAAGGCGTAAATCACTGACAACCGAGGCAACGAAACAACTTATGGCTAAATGGAACGGTGAATACATTCACCCATATGCAGAACACGGTAAAAAATCAGAACAAGTAAAAAAGATTACCGTATCAATCCCACTTAACGTATTAAAAGTATTAACTGACGAGCGTACACGCCGCCAGATCAATAACCTGCGTCATGCGACGAACAGCGAGTTATTGTGTGAAGCTTTCTTACATGCTTTTACAGGTCAACCATTACCAAATGATGACGACCTTCGTAAAGACAACCCTGAAAAGGTACCTGAAGAAGTTAAAAGAATTATGCAAGAAATGGGGTTAGATATCCCAGTGCTTGATTCAGAATAAGTATTTCGGCCATCGGATCACCGCCGATAATCGCAGATATAAAAAAACTCAGCCAAGGCTGAGTTTTTTATTAGCGTTATACAATTTGAGTAATTAAGTTTAACGCATGTAATCTTCTGGCATCTCGATTTGCGCTACACCTGACTCCACTGCAGCTTCAGCAACAGCACGTGCAATACGAGGTAATAAACGCGGGTCCATTGGCTTAGGAATGATGTACTCAGCACCAAACTCTAGTGACTCAACACCAGCCGCTTTCAGTACTTCATTTGGTACAGACTCTTTAGCGATACCACGAATAGCGTGTACTGCCGCAATTTTCATTTCATCATTAATTGCCGTTGCACGCACATCAAGCGCACCGCGGAAAATAAACGGGAAGCAAAGCACGTTATTTACTTGATTAGGGAAGTCTGAACGACCCGTAGCCATAATTAAATCGTTACGTGCACTGTGCGCAACTTCTGGTGCAATCTCAGGATCTGGGTTTGAACACGCAAACACGACTGGTTTATCAGCCATTAGCTTAAGATCATCTGCAGTTAATAGGTTAGGACCTGATACACCAACGAATACATCAGCATCAGCAATAACATCTTGTAATGTACGCTTATCAGTATTATTAGCGAATAGTTGCTTATACTCGTTTAAGTCATCACGACGAGTATGGATCACACCTTTACGGTCAAGCATATAGATGTGCTCACGTAGTGCGCCACATTTAATTAAAAGCTCCATACAAGCAACTGCGGCAGCACCGGCACCTAAACATACAATAATGGCATCTTCGATATCTTTACCTTGTACTTCAAGGGCATTAAGCATACCGGCAGCAGTAACAATAGCTGTACCATGCTGGTCATCATGGAAAACGGGAATATCACAGCGTTCAATAAGCGCTTTTTCGATTTCAAAACATTCTGGTGCTTTAATATCTTCTAAGTTGATACCACCAAAGGTATCAGCAATATTAGCAACCGTATTGATGAAATCTTCTGTTGTGCGGTGTTTTACTTCAATATCAATTGAATCAAGGCCAGCAAAACGTTTGAATAATAAGGCTTTACCTTCCATTACAGGTTTTGATGCAAGCGGACCTAAGTTACCTAAACCTAAAATTGCGGTACCGTTTGAAATAACCGCAACCATGTTACCTTTACCTGTGTACTTATAGGCATTTGCTGGATCAGCAGCAATTTCGCGGACCGGTTCAGCCACACCTGGGCTATAAGCTAAAGCGAGATCGTTAACCGTTTCGGCTGGCTTGGTTAGTTCAACACTAATTTTACCTGGAACGGGGTGAGCGTGGTAATGTAATGCTTGTTCACGAAAATCTGACATAACGCGATAGTATCCTGCAAAAAGTTAAAAAGTGAGAGAGCTTGCATCAGTACGATACCTGTAATGTATAAAAATTCCAAGTATTATCAGGTCTATCCTGTTATAAGCTATATCGCTTAATTTTAAAGGATTTCCCCACAATTTCTGTGCATAGTTGCGATTAATTAGACATAAAAATTCACCTATTTATGGCCTTTTAAGCACGTGTTTTTGTATTTTGTATGCACGAACACTGCAAATAGCCGAAATTAGCCTAAAACCGCCATTTCAACGAAGTTCACAGCATTTAATTACGAAATTATTTAAAATTATTATTTTTAATAACTTTTAGATACCAATACGCTTAATTAAGTATTATTGCGGATTGGTATGCATTTATACAAAAAAGAATATAGCCAAGGGTTTACACTTTGTCTGCACAATTAGCGACATAGTGGGCATAACACTCAGAAATAGTTATGCAAAAGAAATAAGTGAAGATGGTAAGTTAGTGATGAGTTCAAAGTATACTTAATGAATTTTAGGTATAAAAAAAGCACCCTAAGGTGCTTCTTTTAACTAAACAGCAGAAATTACTTCTTGCTGCTAAGTGCACCGAAGCGCTTGTTGAAACGATCAACACGGCCGCCAGTGTCTAGAATCTTTTGCTTACCAGTGTAAAACGGGTGACACTCAGAACATACGTCTAAGTGGATGTCTTTACAAAGAGTTGAGCTAGTTTCGAATTTGTTACCACATGAACAAGTTGCAGTGATAGCTTCGTACTTAGGGTGAATACCTTCTTTCATAGGGAACCTCTAGTTAAGGCCGTATCGCTCTCCAAACCCGAAGTCTGGCACCATACGCAGTTAATACAATTAATAGGCCGCGTATTTTATAGCTCAAGTGACCTTGCGACAAGCTTTAAATGCATCTTTCGCTAAAAAAATAATCAAGTGGCCTGTTGTTCAGTATTTGTTGGTAGGTTTTTAACAGTAATTTTAGTACATTATCCTTCTATCTTTGTTTCAGTTGAGTTGTTATGCACTTTGTAGAAGTTGCCATAAAAGTCCCTTTACAGCGTACCTTCGATTATAAAGTTGAACAGCTGCTGCATAGCCCTGACTTAAAGCCAGGTATGCGAGTTCGTGTGCCATTTGGCAGTCAAAAAAAGGTCGCTGTGGTACTCGCTCTAAAAACATCAACAGAAGTTCCTGCAGACAAAATTAAAGCTATTATTGATGTAATAGACGACACACCAGTTTTATCAGAGCAGCATCTAGCCTTGCTAAAATTTACTGCCCGCTACTACTGTTACCCATTGGGTGAAACCATTCATACGGCACTTCCGGCTGCTTTAAGACAAGGCGAATGTCCAGATAAAACCAGTATTAATATGGTTGAGCTGACCGATAAAGGCGCAAAGCTTCCATCACTAAAAGCAAAAACCCAGTTGAGTTTATTAAAGCAGCTAGCCGAATCGGGCAAATCATCTGTTACTGAATTAAAAGCACTCGGATTTACAAAAAAAACCATCGACGGCCTACTTGATAAAGAATTGATCACTCAATTTATCGAACATGATAACCAATGGCAGCAACGCGTGCCGACCGTTGGAAACAAACCAATTCTTAATAAAGAGCAAGCCGTTGCCTGTACCAGCATTAATCAAGCTTGCGGCTTTACTAGCTTTTTACTTGAAGGGGTTACCGGAAGTGGTAAAACTGAAGTGTATTTGCAATGCCTAGAAGAAGTACTTAAAAAAGGTCAACAAGCCTTAGTATTAGTGCCCGAAATTGGCTTAACACCTCAAACCGTTAACCGTTTTCGTCGCCGATTTCCTGATACACCAATTATGCTATGGCATTCAGCACTAACAGACAATGAACGCTTACAAACCTGGCGTTTCTGTGAAAAAGGCAGTTGTGCCATAGTGATCGGTACACGTTCGAGTATTTTCTTACCCTTTTTATCGCTTGGGATGATCATTGTTGATGAAGAGCACGACAGCTCGTTTAAGCAGCAAGACACGTTACGTTACCATGCCAGAGATTTAGCCGCTTATAGAGCATACCAGCATAATATTCCACTGGTTTTAGGTAGCGCCACACCGGCACTTGAAACCTTACACAAAGCAATTAATAACAAGTATCAGTTATTGAGTCTTACTGAACGTGCCCAAACCAGCACTGATAATCAGTTCCAATTAATCGATATGAAAGGCCAACCAGAACAAGCTGGTATTGCCCATGCCAGCCTTGCCTATATGCGTCAACATTTAGAGCGAGGCAAGCAAGTGATGGTGTTTTTAAACCGCCGAGGTTTTTCACCTACCCTCATATGTCATGAGTGTGGTTGGCTAAGTGAGTGCTCACGTTGTAGCACTAGCGCAACCTTTCATAAAGCCATTGGCCAAATGATTTGTCACCACTGTGGTGAGCAACATCAGGTGCCCCATCAGTGTCCAGATTGTGGCAGCACGCAGATTTTTCCAAATGGTAAAGGCACTGAGCAAATTGAAGAGTTTTTAACACAAACCTTCGCTGATATTCCGATTAGTCGTATTGACCGCGACTCAACCCGTCGTAAAGGCAGCTTAGAGAAAGCACTTGATGATATTAATCAAGGTGGTGCTCGTATCTTAGTCGGTACGCAAATGTTGGCAAAAGGCCACCACTTTGCCGATGTGAGTCTCGTTTTAATCTTAGATGTCGATAGTGGTTTATATTCCTGTGACTTTCGCGCGACAGAGCATTTAGCACAGCTAGTTACACAAGTGGCAGGCCGTGCTGGGCGAAGTGGTGAGCCAGGGCAAGTATTACTGCAAACTCACTTTCCTGAGCATCCACTACTACAAGACTTAGTAAATAATGGTTACAAAGATTTTGCCCGCTATGCACTCACAGAGCGAGAAGATGCGCAGCTTCCACCTGTCACTAATATGGCCATGGTTCGTGCAGAAGGGCATAACATTAATCAAGTGGTCGATTTTTTAACTGATTTGGTTCCTGTCCAGAACGTATCTGGTATACAATTGCTTGGTCCGATACCTGCGCCACTGGAACGTGTAGCAGGTAAATATCGCTTTCAATTACATATTCAGGCGCAGGAACGCTCTCACTTACACCAATATTTAGCGCAGATGGTTGACTATATAAGTACCAGTAAATTAGCGCAAAAGGTGCGTTGGAGCCTAGATGTTGATCCTATAGATATGATTTAAGGCCAATTAAGAATCATGGCACAACACGATTACATAAATAAAAAACCAGCAAATCGAAATAATAAAAAACAAGCCCCGGCAAAAAAGCCCTTCCCAATTTTTCTTGTTTTAATTGCGCTTATCTTAGTAGGCGGGTTTGGTTACGGCTTGTGGTATATCAAACATAATGCCGATCCTGAGTTAGTAGAGCAGCAAGCAAACCCAGTTAAAAAAGAAGAAGCTATCATTCCGCCTCCTAAAACGCCTGAGTTCATTAAGGAGATTAAAGAGCATGAAGTTCAAGTCGAGGTCAAAGAGATTGAACAAAAAGGCCCTTATGTAATGCAATGCGGCTCTTTTAGAACCATGGCACAAGCACAAACATTAAAAGCAAAAATCGCTTTTGCAGGCTTAGTTGCCGAGGTAAAGAAAACACAAGGCAGTAATGGTATTTGGTATAAAGTGCGCTTAGGCCCTTACGAAACCAAACGTTTAGCCGAAAGTGACAAGAATAAACTTAAACGCATCAAAATAATGGGCTGCGGAATTTGGCTTTGGACTTGATTTTAGTTCATTCACCCATATAAACACCTCATCAATCGCTTTTTACGAGCGGCTTCGCCGCTCGATGATGAGGAATAATCATGACCACTATTGTAAGTGTACGCCGCGACGACAAGGTCGTTATTGGTGGCGACGGCCAAGTTTCACTTGGTAATACCGTAATGAAGGGCAACGCCCGCAAAGTTCGACGTCTTTATAATGGCAAAGTAATCGCTGGTTTCGCTGGCGGTACTGCTGATGCCTTCACCCTTTTCGAACGATTTGAAAGCAAACTAGAAATGCACCAAGGTAACCTGACTAAGGCTGCCGTAGAAATGGCCAAAGATTGGCGTAGTGATCGCGCACTTAGAAAGCTCGAAGCACTATTAGCAGTCGCAGACGAAACTGCTTCATTAATTATCACAGGTAACGGTGATGTTGTGCAGCCAGAAAATGACCTAATTGCGATTGGCAGTGGTGGTAACTTCGCACAATCAGCAGCCACAGCGCTACTAGAAAATACCGACCTAAGTGCACGTGACATTGTAGAGAAAAGCCTAACAATTGCAGGCAATATCTGTGTATTCACGAATAATTTCCAAACTATTGAAGAATTGTAATAGGAACTGCCATGTCTGAGATGACGCCAAGAGAAATCGTTCACGAGCTTGATCAACATATTATTGGCCAAGCTAAAGCTAAAAAAGCAGTTTCAATCGCGCTACGTAATCGCTGGCGCCGTATGCAACTGAACGACGATTTACGCGCTGAAGTAACACCAAAAAATATTTTAATGATTGGTCCTACTGGTGTGGGTAAAACTGAGATTGCTCGCCGCTTAGCCAAACTTGCTAATGCCCCTTTCATTAAAGTTGAAGCAACCAAGTTCACTGAAGTGGGCTATGTTGGTAAGGAAGTTGAAACGATCATCCGTGATTTAGTTGATATTTCAATTAAAATGACACGTGAACAACAAACTAAAAAATTTAAACACCGCGCTGAAGAAGCGGCAGAAGAACGCATTTTAGATGCTCTTTTACCACCAGCACGCGATACATTTGGTGAGTCAAAAACAGAAGAGAACTCTTCTACTCGTCAATCTTTCCGTAAGAAATTACGTGAAGGCCAATTAGACGACAAAGAAATTGATATCGATGTTGCACAAGCACAACCAAATGTTGAGATCATGGCTCCTCCTGGTATGGAAGAAATGACCAACCAGCTACAAAGCATGTTCCAAAATATGGGTGGTGATAAGCGCAGCAAGCGTAAGCTGAAGATCAAAGAAGCATTCAAACTATTAGTTGAAGAAGAAGCCGCAAAACTTGTTAATCCTGAAGAGTTAAAAGAGCAAGCTATCTTCGCGGTAGAGCAAAACGGTATCGTTTTTATCGATGAAATCGATAAAATCTGTAAACGTGGTGAAGCTTCTGGCCCAGATGTTAGCCGTGAAGGTGTACAACGCGATTTACTACCATTAATCGAAGGCTCAACGGTAAGCACTAAACACGGCATGGTTAAAACAGACCACATGTTGTTTATCGCATCAGGCGCATTCCAAATGGCTAAACCATCAGACATGATCCCAGAGCTGCAAGGTCGTTTACCAATTCGTGTTGAGCTTGAAGCGCTTAGTGCTGATGACTTTAAACGTATCTTAACTGAGCCTCACGCTTCATTGACAGAGCAACAACGTGAGCTGTTAAAAACAGAACAAGTTGAGGTTGAGTTTACAGATGATGCCATTGAACGCATTGCGAAAGCGGCTTGGCAAGTAAATGAAAAAACCGAAAACATCGGTGCACGTCGCTTACACACAGTGATGGAAAAACTAATGGAAGAAATTTCATTTGATGCCTCAGAAAAAGCAGGTTCAACACTGACAATTGATGCCAACTACGTTGAGCAGCATTTAGGTGCACTTGTTGAAGATGAAGATTTGAGTCGCTTCATTCTTTAATCAACAATTTAGCGTTATAATCAAAAGCCTCCAGTTGGAGGCTTTTTAGTTTATAAATCGTACATACGAGGCTCACATGAAAGAAGTCACTAAAGTGCATTATCACAGCGTTAGCAAAGTATTAGATGTTCATTTTGATGATCAGACTATTGCTCAATTTAGTGCTGAATTTTTGCGTGTTCACTCACCTTCAGCTGAAGTACAAGGACATGGTAATGAGCCGATGAAACTAGTGCTTGATAAGCAGCAAGTAGGAATTAGCAAGATTGAGCCTGTTGGTCATTATGCAATTCGACTGGTATTTAGCGACAATCATAATAGCGGTTTATTTAGCTGGCACTATCTTAGCGAGCTACATGCTAACCATGACGAGCTTTGGCAGCAATACCAAGCTAGAGTCACCGAGCACGAAGCAAATAAGGACAGTGTGCCTATCAAGTTCGTGCCTTAATACCTATCAAAATGCCTCGATAAAGCACACCTAAAAAAAAGCGCGATGACGACACCGTCACCGCGCTTTTTTTATATACCCAAACCACCTCAAGATGCGAGTTTCAGTTGGGCGCTTCACAGGAACTTACTCTCATCCTTGTTACTTCTTAAAAGGGACTGACTCTTGCAAAGTAACGCCTTGATATTAATCACCTGTGAAACGCTGAATTCTGCATCTTGGGGTGGCTTGGGTATACTCATTAAACTTTAAACTTATCTATTGCCTGATAAAGTACACGCGCTTGCTCAGACACTTCTTCGCTAGTTTGTGCGTTAGTTGCCGCATGGCCTGATGCCTCTTGAGCGATATCACGAATACGTACCACGTTTTTGTTCACCTCAGAAGCCACTTGGCTTTGCTCATCAATTGCTGTAGCGATATGAGTACTCATATCCATAATGGTTTGAACATCTTCGGTGATTGAGCGCAGTAACTCACCGGCTTTAGTTGCCTGTGCTGCACTTTCGCCACCTTGTGTACGACATTGCTGCATAATGCTCACCACTTCTTGAGTGCGCCCTTGTAAGGTTGAAATGATACTCTCGATCTCTTGAGTTGAGTCTTGAGTACGCTGCGCAAGTGAACGTACTTCATCAGCAACCACCGCAAAGCCTCGACCTTGCTCGCCAGCACGTGCTGCTTCAATTGCCGCATTGAGTGCCAGTAAATTTGTTTGCTCAGCAATGCCACGAATAACATCAAGTACAGAGCCTATTGTTTCGGCGTCTTTTTCTAACTGTGAAACCACACTTGAGGCATTACCAAGTGAATCGGATAAGTGATTAATTTGCACCACTGTTGATTCAACTTCTGAACGGCCTTGCTGCGCACTTAAGTTAGTTGACTCAGCTTTTTTCGCTGCAGCTTCAGTGTTGTGCGAGATATCTTGAATCGTCGCCTGCATTTCAGTCGCCGCTGTGGCAACCATATCGGCTTCATGAAGTTGTTCTTGCATACCTGAACTGGTTGCTGCTGTCGTTTCAGATAAATGCTCTGTAGCCACATTAAGGGTACTTAGCGCTGTATTTACCTCATAAATAAGCTTTTTGAAATCACTAATCAAACTATTAAAGTCGATCGTCATAGTGGTGATTTCATCTTTACCTGATTGAGTAATCGACATGCTTAAGTCGTTATTACGACGAATCTCGTTAATCGTGTGGTACACACGTTCAATAGGCTGAATAATTGAGCGGCTAGTAAAGTAAACTAATACCATCACTAAAATGCTCGCAATAATAAATACAATGAGTGCAATTAGCTGCGCAGTGGCTGCACTTGATTCGACGAAGGCCTTTGTTTGATCTGTCAGCTCTGTAACAATTGCATCACTGAGTCCAACACTGTGTTTCATCTCACCGAGTGCACCTGAATCTAAATCCAGACCTAAGGCAACTTGTGCATCAACTAAAGCCTTAAATTTACTTTGATAAGTCGCAAGCAAATTAATTAATTGATTTTCGTAATTTGCATCGAATCCAGCATTTTTAATTTCTGATTGGAAGTTTGTGACTAAATCGTTAAATTTACTCAGATATTTTAAGTCAAAGCGCAACATAAAGTCTTTTTCTGCGCGGCGAAGCTGTAGCATTAAAGCTAGTAATTTATAGTTTTCGCGCTCACTTAATAATGTTTCTACTTGATGCACCGCACCACGTAAATCACCATAAAGTGCATCTTTAGGGTGTAAGCCAATTTTCTTTTGTAGTTCCACAACTTCATTGAAGTCATCGTAATAAGTTTTCGCAAGACGTCTAAATTCATTTAGATTAGATGAGTCCATCGACAAATCTTTCACTAACTCGTCTAGTCTCGCCATTTTAATTTTTAGCTGCGAATACTCTTTCTCAAAAAGCTCAAGGCTATCGACATCTTTGTAAAACAAAAAGTTTTTTTCATGCTTACGCATCGCAAGTTCATGAATGTCGAGCTCCTCCGCATTTTGAATTGTTTCGTTGAGCTTAAGCATCATGCGCGACTCAAAGATGATTACACACAGCATCACAATCATTGCAAGACCAACAACGAGCGCGTTTAACTGTAAACGACGCTTAATAGTTAAGTTTTGTAATACATTCATTCAAAGTGCCTTATAGAAACATGCATTTAAAGTATAGCTAAACTATTTAAAGCAGCTAATAAAAAGTGGTTAAATTTGCCGTGCATTTTCCAGTATAAGGTACCTTTAAACAATCAGCTTTTCTTCTAAATCAACCTTTTGCCATAGGTTTTTATGTAATTGTTCCAGTTTTCCCCATTGTTTTTTTTGCAACCAATCAACCAAGGGCGCTGGATCGCTGGGAAAATTGAGTTTTTTGTTCTGTGGAGATTGCAACCAATCATCCATCGCATTAGGGTTTAAATAGCTCATTACATGAGCAGCTCCCATCGACAATAAAGTCTGCGCATTAATCCCCTGCTCAAATTGCTTACCAAGCGGTTTTAACAATAACTTTTTACCAAGCTGCAATGCTTCACTTGCAAGTTCAAACCCGGCGTTACCAATTACACCACCAGCATTGGCTAGGTCATTTAAAAACCCAACGCGTGAGGGAGCCCGCAAATGAATATTCCCGATTGAACAATCTTGCGCATCAGGGTGATAACAATAAAACTCACGTTCAGGAAAGTCTTTTAAGTACTCAACTACACTGTCTAGATTCTCAAAAGGCAGGTAAACCAATACCTTATTTTCGACCATAACCGGGTTATCATGATGATGATTGGCAATAAATGGCGGAATTATGTTCTCTGCATAGGGTTGCCAATGGACACCTAAATAAACACTGGCTGGCGCATAGTTACGGATCAGCGCACGGCGAAAGAAGGCACGGCCAAACATCGGTACTTTATCAGATAAAAATGCAGCTTGGTGGCTCATACCAATAACAGGGATACCTTGCTGTTTAGCAGCCCACGCGGTGATTGGTTCAAAGTCATTAAAAACTAAATCATAGTGACGCAAATCAAGGTTTTTTATATCTCTTATAAGCTGAAGTGGGCGCGCATTTTTTAATGTTTTAAAGCTATCAACTTGCCCCGATTTGCTGGTAAACGACAAGCCGCGAAAAGCTCGATAATCAGCAAACTCGTCCATATCAAAGTAGTCTTGTTCTTTACGGCCCGAGAACACATAGTCAACATCGACTCCCAACGCTTTAAAAGTTGTTGCCATCACTCGAGCTCGAGTAATATGTCCATTACCCGTACCTTGAATACCGTACAAAATTCTCATATAGATTCCACCACCATCACTGCTAATACTGCACAACTTGATCCCATCACTGCACCAATCACTACATCAGCGGGGTAATGCACACCAATAATCACCCTTGATGCCGCCACCCCTGATGCCCACATCAACCACAGCACAGCAAATTCAGGAAAATACATAGTCAAAATAGTCGCCACCACAAATGCCCCTGCACTATGTCCTGACGGTAAGCTAAACTGATCACTTGGTACTAAATAAGCGCCTTGCACTAAGCAATCGCAAGGCCTTACCCGCGCAATCCGCTTTTTAGCTAAAAAGTAAATAGGCCGCTCAATTGCAAAGCCCACCAATATACTCATCGCAAGTTGCTGAAAATGCAGCTGCTCGGTAAACCACCAAAAACCAAAAAACAACATTACGTAAAGTCCGCCATCGCCACTTTTCGAAAACCCGAGCGCTGATCTTCTGAGCCAAATTGGCGAAGCATCATTAAACACACTTAAAAACAGCTGTTCATCCACTTTTGCCAATTTAGTAAGTATGTTGTTTGCCATGGTGAGCTCCTTATCATACTTTGCGTCTAATTTTTATACTCATCTCAGCTTAGGCGCTAAAAATAACAATTAGGTGACGCTTTTGAGACACTAATGTTGCGATAACGAGATTCCTTTGATTTAAACTAATAAACCGCTATTAAGTCGTTGTTATTGAGTTGTATCAGGGTATACTGAGTACTAAACAGACAGTCTCTTTAGAGGATGAAAAAATGGATTACAGCACTTCTGATTTATGCGACCACTTTGCAGATGTGGTTGATGTGCTCGAACCAATGTTTATCAATTTTGGTGGACGCCCAAGCTTTAGTGGTCGAGTCAAAACCGTTAAATGCTTTGAAAATAACGAGCTGATCCGCGAGATTTTATCAACCGATGGTACCGACAGCGTGTTATTGATTGATGGTGGTGGCTCAACCCGACGCGCCCTTATTGATATAGAGCTGGCTGAAATCGCATTAGAAAACAACTGGCAAGGCATTATCGTTTACGGTGCAATTCGCCATGTTGATGAACTTGAAGAGCTAGACTTAGGCATTCAAGCAATTGCGTCTATTCCTGTTGCTGCAGATAGTGAAGGTGCAGGTGAAGATGGCATTGGCGTTAACTTCGCAGGCGTATCTTTCTTTGATGACGACTTTGTTTACGCTGATAGCACCGGTATTATATTATCTGCTGAAGAATTAGAGTTAGAAATAATAGAAGACTAATCTCGGTGACAAATTACCTTAAAATTTATGATGAAGCGGCGGTGAGGCACTTATGTGCTCGCCGCGCTAACGAACTTAAAGCTTGGCAAGCCCTTGCCCTTCTCGACACTCAAGTTAATGCCCCACAAGCCCTCATCGATGCAAAACAATTCGGTATTCGCTATGTTTTAGTTGGCGTATGTGAAGATATTGGACCTCGAGCTAACTTAGGCAATGGTGGCTCTGGGCAAGCATGGCAGGCTTTTTTAAAGCGCTTTTTAAACCAAACGCATAATCAGTTTTTAAATCATGAACGTGTGCTGCTACTTGGCGAAGTTGACCTTGACGATTTAAACCAACAGGCTATTAACCTTGATAATAAAAACGAAGCAGACTTAGCCAAACTTCGTGAACTGTGCGGCGATATCGACACTCGCGTTGAGCAAGTACTTGCAATGATTTTTGCAGCAGGCCTTGAACCAATTGTAATTGGCGGCGGCCATAACAACTGCCTGGGCATATTACGTGCCCTTAGTAAGCAACATGGCAAACCAGTGAACGCTATTAACTTAGACCCTCATGCTGATTTCAGAGAGTGTGAAGGCCGTCATAGCGGCAATGGCTTTAGATATGCGTACAGCGAAAACCACCTTGCTGATTATCATGTCATGGGTTTACACGAATTTAAAAATAACCAAGCGATTATGGATGCCCTGACTAACGCAAACTTCACGTTTGATAGCTATCAAGACATTCAGGTCCGTCGCAAAGTCGATTTATCTTCAGCATGTAAACATGCTTTAGCTCAGTTTGATAATGCACCGCTTGGAGTAGAATTAGACCTAGACAGCATCTCATTAATGCCTGTAAGTGCTTATACTAACTGTGGTTTCAGTGTTAGTGATGCAGAACATTTTGTGCATTTAGCTGCCAGTCAAACAACCGCTCACTACTTACATTTATGTGAAGGCGCACCATCGCAACACCCAGTAGGTTTAGAAGCTGGAATGAACGATGCCGGCCAAATCATCACAGCCTTGGTGAATGCGTATTTGCAGGCGAGAGAGGCAAGTTAGAAAGAAGCTATGTAACGGCTGATTTTTGGGGAGGTCGGGTCGAGCGAAGCGATACTCAACACATAGAAGCGGTCAGCTCTCAGCCTTCAGCGGTCAGACGCGCGAAACAAGTTTCACGCCTACCTGTATCAGCGGCTTTATGCCGCGTCACTTAAATTGGAAGCAAGATTCGAGATAAAACGCGATGTAACGAGTCAAACTGCTCGCTAACTTTACTCTTGAAACTCGCTAACTCAACCCTGATGCTCTAACCGCCACTGTTTTAACCATGACATCATACCTACGCTGCTAAGCGGGTAATTAAAGTAATAGCCCTGTGCGGCGTAGGTGTTCAGCGACTTAACAAATTTAAGCTGTTCTATGGTTTCTACCCCTTCACAAATTACTTTCGCATTGTTTTGACTGTGCATATCCACCATGCCAGAAACCAGACTGCGAACTTGGCTTTGATGGGCAAAGTCAGCGGTTAGTGATGCAGCCACTTTAATATACTCAACATTGAGGTTAGGTAATTTAGCAAGCCAAATAGGTGTGTCACCAAATCCATCAATACACAATTTGATGCCAATACTACTTAGCCTTGCAACCATAGCTTTACCCTGCTCATCTAAGTTCATAAATAAATCGAGCGGGCATTCAATGATTAAATCACCCGGTTCTAAGCGGTGCTCAGCCATAATGCGATCAACAAACTCAATAAACTCTTCATGCAGCATTTCAGGGCCAAACACATTGATACTAAGAGGTAATTCAATACCTTCCATACGCAGCGCCATAGCTAGTTCGGCAGCGCGCTCAATAACGTAGGCAGCAACGGGGTAGCTAAGCCCAGCGACACGAATATCATCAATAAATTTATTCGCTGAAAGAATGCCTTGTTTAGGGTGTTGCCAACGCAACAGCAATTCTAAAAATTCAATTTGCTCGTCGCTATTGCGGATAACCGGCTGAAAATACAATTCAAGTTCGCTGGCAAAATCTAGATGTGCTAACTCGCGCAATCGTGCTTGTTGTTCTAATTGCTCGATCATCATTTGCGGGTGATAAGGCACAATTGCTCGCTCAGGGTTTGAGTCAAGGGCAAGGTTGGCAAATGAAATTAGATTTTCGAAGCTATAGTCTGGCTCGTCGCAGTTCACATAACTAGCACGCACTTTCACTTCAATGGTGCAATTAGCAACGTTAAATGGTTTTAGTGTGACTTGCCTAATTTGGCTGATCAACTGCTCGTGAAGATGTTTTTGTTCTTCAAGTGAGCAAATAAACGCAAAATTTAACCCCCCTAAATGCGCCAACTTTTCAGCACTACCTGTATTACTTGCCACACTAAGAACAGCATTAGCATTGAGTTGTTGTTTAATTCGTGTAGCCGATTGTGCTAATAACAAATCACCAAAGTCACGACCAATATGCTGGTTAACATCGTTAAAACCTTCAAGGCGGATCATCACTAGTGCGCAGTTCGCTGAGTGCTCTTCAGTCCATGCAACAAAGCTATTTCTAAGTGCATTACGATCAGGTAAGCCTGTGAGTGGGGTCGCATCTAACTCATCGTGATACAAGGGCTCAACCTCAACCAGCTCTTCATCTTCGGGCTCTTCGTAATTAAAAAAGCCCGAGATAGATAAAATGACAACAGAGAAAACAAGCCAATATAAAGCTATATCGAGTAATAGGTGGGCTGAATATAAAACAGCAAATAAAATAGCACTAGCCACACTCAAAATAATGGCAAGCCAATTTGTGGTACGAAATGCTTGCCATAAATGAAAACATAAACTTAAAGCAAGCAATATAACCAGCCAAGGTAATCCTAAACTTAGGATAGCTAAACCTAGAACGCCATTAACGACTAGGCTAAGTCTCAAGATAGGATTATGGGTTACGCATAAGGCACAAATCATTGCCATAAAGACACTACCAGCTAAAAACACTGGCACAACATCACTTGTTAAATTTACGAGTTGAGTACTACTCGCTAAACTAAAAATCAATGACATGTAATCCAAACTGCGTAATAAAACTTATCTAACTAAGTCTACCCAAAATCCACAGATTTAACAGTTTATTTACGCCAAACTGGTAACTTAATTGTGCTGGATGGGATATTTGCCAGTGGGCAATATCAGCCCGAGCACCTACTTTTAACACTCCACGGTCATCAAGACCTAAAGCACCTGCGGCGTTGCGCGTTACCCCTGCTAATGCTTGTTCAGGCGTCATGCGGAAAATAGTACATGCCATATTCATCATTAAGTGCAATGAACATAATGGTGAAGTCCCTGGGTTAAAGTCAGTTGAAATAGCGATAGGAACTTGATACTGCTGGAGTAGTTCAATTGGCGGATACTTTGTTTCGCGTAAAAAGTAAAATGCACCAGGCAACAATACCGCAGCAGTGCCTGCTTTGGCCATTGCTTGAATGCCTGCTTCATCTAAGTGTTCAATATGATCAGCAGATAAGCCATTAAATTCTGCAACAAGCTCTGCACCATGTTGATTAGATAGCTGCTCAGCGTGCAACTTAACCGGTAAGTTGTGCTTTTTAGCCGCTTCAAACACACGGCGAGTTTGCTCGTTACTAAAGCCAACGTTTTCACAAAATGCATCAACCGCATCAGCTAAATCAGCCTCAACAACACGGTCAAGCATCTCACCGCACACCAAGTCAATATACTCATCGCTACGGCCTTTATATTCAGGCGGTAACGCGTGAGCACCTAAAAAGGTGGTTTTAACATCAACCGGGTGATTTTCACCGAGTAAACGAGCCACTTCAAGTAGTTTAATTTCGTTTTCGCAATCAAGGCCATAACCCGATTTAATCTCTACCGTAGTCACGCCTTCTGCGTATAACGCATTTAAACGCTCTTTTGCACTAACAAATAAGGTTTCGTGGTCGGCTTCTCGGGTTGCACGTACCGTACTTGCAATACCGCCCCCCTTTGCAGCGATTTGTTCATAGCTTACACCTTGTAAACGCTGCTCAAATTCTTCTGCGCGGCTACCAGCAAATACTAAGTGAGTGTGACAATCAATCAATCCAGGTGTTAACCACTGCCCTTTTGCAGACACAGTTGGCGTGGCTAGTGCGTCAAACTCAGGTAAATCAGTTTGTGCACCTAACCAGGCAATTTTGCCATCTTTAACAGCAATAGCTGCATTTTCAATGGCGCCGTATGGTGCATCAACATCAGGATCCATTGTGGCGATATTGGTATCTGTGATCACTAAATCCCAGAGCGCTTGATCATTGTTGGTTATGTGCATTTTTCACCTATCTTGATGCTTGCTAAAGGCTCAGTGTGAGCCTAAATTTAAATTTGTTTAAAGTTTATCAACTCATCTTGTATATACAAGGAAATTATGTCACCTTGTAACATACTGTTAACCCACCTATAAACTTTTCATAATGAACGTTCCTAAGTTTGCGCAAATAAAAGAATTCATTCTGGAAAATATTCAATCGGGAGAATGGCAAGAAAACGATCGTGTCCCGTCTGAAAACGAACTAACTAGTCAATTTCGAGTTAGCCGCATGACAGCTAGGCGCGCACTCTGTGAATTAACCGATGCCGGTATTTTAACGCGCAGCCAAGGCCAAGGTACTTTTGTTGCCAACTTCAAATCACAATCATCACTACTTGAAATCAAAAACATTGCCGATGAAGTTAAAGCACGAAACAGCAACTACAGTTGTACTATTTTAGTGATGGAATCAATTAGCGCTATAGCGCCAATTGCGATTGCTCTGGGTGTCGAGGTCGACAGCCATGTTTATCGAAGTGTGATTGTGCACAATGAAAACGAGCAACCTTTGCAAGTTGAGGAGCGTTTTGTGAACCCAGCTCTTGCTAAAGACTACTTACAGCAAGACTTTCACAGCCTAACACCCCACGAATATTTATCGCAGAATGCTCCACTAACCGAAGCACGTCACACGGTTGAAGCAATTATGCCAAATCCAGAAATGTGTGAATGGCTCAATCTTTATAACGAAGAGCCATGCTTACAAGTGATCCGCCGAACCTGGTCATCACAAGGTATTGTAAGCTTTGCACGCTTAGTCTCACCGGGTAGTAAATACCGGCTAGGCGGTCACCTTACTTTTAAAAAGTAGCTAAATAGGCGTTTGATAAAGAAAATTCAGTGCCTCTATCGCTGAACCATCAATGATTCGTTCGCCTTTATCATGGCTTGTGAAAGTGGGTGATTGATTGCCTTGCTCAGAGCATTTTTGCTGGTAGTAATCCACTTTTGTTGGGTGCGCCGGATTGACAACATTATAAATGCTGCTCGCGTTAGACCAATTTTCAAGTACAGCCAAAATCGCCGCTATCACGTCTTGCTGTTGTACCATGTTCACTACCTGCTGACTTGAGCTAGAAAGCTCTTTACCAGCAACAAACTTACCCGGATCGCGCCCAGGGCCAACTAGTCCTGCCAAACGCAATACTTTACCACCGGCATTTAACACTAACTGCTCGGCATCAAATAGCAGTTGTTGGCGCGCTGATTGACAATTAATTTCTGTAGTTTCGTCGTATTGACCATTGTCAGTTGGGTAGACACCTGTCGAGGAGCATAAAATAAAGCCTTTACAATTTAGTTGCTTGGCCAGATCAAGCCCTGCTTGCAAAGTGGCTAGATAATTACTTTTTGAACTGCGGCTACGTGGTGGGATTGCACACACCCACCATGCATTTTCAAGTGAAACATCGTGTTTAAGCACTGTGTCTTCAAGTGCAAACTGACGCTGAAAGTCATATTCATGTTCGCTACTACGGTGTGTTCCCTGCACATGCCATGCTAATTCTTTTGCATTAATACAAAGTGCTTGGCCTAGCCAACCAGCACCTAAAACTACCAATTTATTCTTTTCAATACTCATTTATACAATAAGTCCTTAGCATTTATTATTAACCTTCACTTAACAGTGTAGCGATTTGGGTGCAAATATGATTAGATAGATAACTCTACCCGATAATAAAAACACGTGCACCTATGTTAAATAACCTCTCTTTACGAAAAAAAATATTACTACTCATCGGCGGGACGATAAGTGTATTACTGATCATCGCCTCTAGTTTTTTTGTTAACCATATTGCTGAGCTATCACGCCAAGCTATTCAACGAGAAGCAGATAGCTATTTACAGAGTGAGCGACTCTCAATGCAAGGTTACTTTGCCAAATACGGTAAAGTTGTACAAACTTTCGTGACAAATCCGCACTTAGTTAATTGGTTCGACAACTGGACTGAACGTGATCAAAGCCTTGATAACCAACCTGGATATGACAGTGTTAACCAAGATTTTGTCCGCATCAGTGGTAACGACGACAACATCTTATCTGCCTTTTTTGCATCTGCAACAACAGGTGAGTATTTTAAAGAAAATGAGCGCACCTCTCATTATAACGGCCAGCCTTATTACGCGTACAAACGAGGTTGGTGGCAAGACGCTTTAAAAATCAACAAACTCTATGTTGGTCCTATTTCTGTAGATCTGACCACCGGGAATGCTTCAGCAGTTGTACAGCAGCCTGTTTATAATAAACAAAATAAACTTGTAGGCTTTGGTGGTGTTGATTTACAGCTTAATAATATCAACGACATGGTTGAAGGCATTCGTTTTAATGGCCAAGGTTTTGGCTTCCTACTAGATGGCAATCAAAAGGTTGTACACTTATCGAAACGCACTGGTCATAAACTGTCTGTAACTGATGAAGGACCGAATGGTAAAGAAGGTTTAGATGCCCTCGAAAAACAATTTAGCGACACTTCAGGCTTTAGCGAATTAAACCGCGCGATGAAAAGCCAAAAAGATGGTAGCAGCTTTGTTACATTCAAAGGTGAGCAATATTATGTTGTATACAACCGACTTGAGTTAGAAACTCCTTACCTAGATTGGTATGTCGGTATTTTAATACCGACCAGCATGATTGATGAGCCGGTAAACGATGCGGTGATGACAACGACCACATCTGTGATCATCATTCTCGCGATTATCATTGCGATGATCTTTTGGGCGACGCAAATGATCACCAAGCCTCTAACAAAACTAACTTACATCATGCGTGATATTGCCTCAGGTGATGGCGATTTAACACAAAAAATCGAGATAAAAAGTAATGACGAAGTGGGTCAACTTGCCCATCACATGAATACTTTCATCGATAAGCTACGTGCAATGATGCTTAATACTGCTGCACAAGCAGAGCAGCTAAGCCAAGCTGCTAGCCAGCTGAAAACAGTTTCGCAAAAAACCAACGATGAAATTCAGCAAGAGAAGCAACAAGTAGACAGTGTGAGTGCTGCAGTAACAGAAATGGCAACTACGGTGATGGAGATTTCACGTAACGCTCAGCACACCAATAATGCGGCAGAAGAAGTGCAAACTATTACCGCAGATGGCACTAAGCGCTCGACTCAAGCACAATCAGTGATGACCGCTCTTGCAAGCCACATTGGTGAAGCATCTAAAGTGGTTGCGGGTCTTGAGCAAGAAAGTGGCAATATTGGCGCGGTAGTTGATGTTATCAACTCAATTGCAGAGCAAACTAACTTACTAGCACTGAACGCGGCAATTGAAGCAGCCCGTGCTGGCGAGCAAGGTCGAGGCTTTGCGGTTGTTGCTGACGAAGTTCGTTCACTGGCAAGCCGAACGCAAGAATCAACAGATGATATTCGCAATATGATCAGCCGTTTACAGCAAATTGCTCAACAAGCATCAACCATGATGCAACAAGGTCAAGAGCGTGCTGAGGGTTCAGTTGAGCAAACACAAATTGTATTGCAAGCTCTACAAGATATCGCGCAATCTGTGACAAATGTGCAAGATCAAAGTCATCAAATTGCGACTTCGACAGAGCAACAAACTGTGGTTGCAGAAGATATCAACAATAGCTTGGCAGCGATTAATCACTTAGTGAATAGCACTGCGGATCATGCTCATGAATTGGCGGATGAAGCACGTGATTTGAATGAATTAGCAGCCGCTTTAAATAAGACGGTGAATCAATTTAAGTTATAAAGATAAATTGCTGAAGTAGTTAAAAACCCGATGTCACCTGAAGATGACATCGGGTTTTTATCGTCAGCCTTCCCTGTTATTCGTGGCGCAACCGCTTTCGCGTGTTCCATAAATTCGTGCCACTGTTGCTTGTTCCATAAAGCAACTCCTTTGTCGGTCAATCCTTGTGTTGGTTGCGTTTGTACTTTTTCCATATAGTCTCCTCCTTACGCTAGCTTCATCCTTTTTGGCTCCTGCCTAAGCTTATTCCTTGCTGTCATCTCCATTCACTTTATCCATAAAGCGTTGCCATTGTGCGCTACTCCATAACGCCTTGTTACTTCCTTGTTGTCCTTTGAGCGTAGTTACATTATCCATACTGTAAACTCCTTGCGGTTTATAATCCGTTACTCCTACAGCCCTTCCTTGCTGTGCTCCATTACTCATCCTTGCAGATCAATGCAGTAATTATCGCTTAGCGATGATATACACGGCATGAATCAAACCAGGAATGTATCCTAATAAGGTTAAAAGAATATTAATCCAGAATTGCGCACCTAAACCTACCTGTAAAAATACGCCTAAGGGTGGAATTAAAACTGATAAAATAATACGTATTAAATCCATAACTCACTCCTTGAATTAAATCAGCCCAGCTAAAGCTGGGCTAAAGGGCTTGCTATTATTCAGCAATAATCTTCAATTTATCGATTACTTTATGAACGTCTTCAGCGTTTTCAGCAATGCTTACCGCTAATTGCTTTTCTGCATCAGATTCAACAGTACCATTAAGTGTTACTACACCGTTGTCAGTATCCACATCAATGTCTGTACCACCTACTTCTGAGTTAAATAAATAACGTGTCGTGATTACAGTAGTGATCTTTGCATCGGTTAAGTCGCTTTCTGCTGAATCAGCTTTGTCTGATTTCATGTGCTTAGCTTTCATGTTTTTAACAACAGTTAATTTGTTATCAACAGAGCTAACACCGTCTAGGCTAAGAACCAGCTCTTCAGCAAGTTCTTTATCTAATTCGCTATCAACCTTACCTGTAAGTACAACCTTGCCATTCGTTACATCAGTGTTGATGTCAAAGTTGTTAAGGTTTGTGTTCATAAGAAGCACAGTTTCTGCCTTACCATCAATCCAAGCATCTTTACTTTCATTTTCCCAGCTGCTTGCCTGAGCTGACATGCTAGTTGCACCAATTACTAAAGCGGCAATCATAGATTTGTTAAAAGTGTTCATAATCTTTCTCCTTTTGATTAAAGACAGATTAAGTAATGCGACTATGATGCCAACTATTTATATCTTAATTTTCAATTAGTTAAACATTGATTCAGCGACTGTTTATATTTATTTCGGTAAAGATTTACAAGCTGATCGGTAATAAGTTCACGATGTTGCAAAAATAGCTACTTAGTTGCGAATTTTATTAATCTGTGGTTAATTTAACGAAATTGATTATTAGCCATAAAAACTAACCTTTTGATTTATATGGAAATAAAATTTGGCCTAAGCCTTGCTTCATGAATAATAACTATAAAATCACAACAGGGAACTACCATGGCCGTTAAACTTGAAGACCGCCCAATTGATCAAGTAAGAGAAGAAGTAATCGATCAACTCATTTATAACTATAGTCATGCTGTTATTTCAGCTGAAGCATTTGAACGCCGACTAGATCAAGCAATGGCGGCCACCAGCAACGAAGTTCTGGTAGAGCTTGTTGCTGACTTAGAACTAAAAGCTGACATTGACTACAAATCGCATAAGCATGCTCAATTTAAGCCTCATTATAGTCACAGCAGCGATAACGAAAGCCTACACCTTCGTAGTATTCTTGGTTCAAATGAGCGCAGCGGCCAATGGGTGGTACCAAAAGAAATTCACCTGACAAACTGTTTAGGCTCTATCGAACTCGACTTTAGCGAAGCGATCTTCCAGCATCAGCATGTCACTATATATGTAAACTGTATTTTAGGTAACGACGAAATCTACGTACCAGAACATGTCAATGTGGTATCCAAACTGTTTAGTGTAATAGGCAGTGTTGAGAACAAGTCAGTCGCTCTAAACAAAGGTCAAGGTCCAACCATCACCATTGAAGGTAACGTATGGCTAGGCTCAGTCGAGATTTCAGTTAAACGCACTATGAAAGAAAAGTTCATTAGCTTTGCTAACAGCCTAAAAGCCAGTTGGAAAGAAATGAATAAGATGCAATAAAAAAGTCTACTCTTATAAAGCTATTATGTGTGGTAAGGGGTTTGTTCATTTAAACAATACTGACGTCTGAGAGAGCTATAAATACAAAAAACCCAGCCGAAGCTGGGTTTTTGGTATTCTGATAAACGTAAATATTAACGTTTTGAGAATTGTGGACGCTTACGTGCTTTCTTAAGACCCACTTTCTTACGCTCAACTTTACGTGCATCACGTGTAACGAAACCTGCTTTACGAAGTGTAGGACGTAGAGACTCGTCAAACTCCATAAGTGCACGAGTGATACCGTGACGGATAGCACCAGCTTGACCAGTAGTACCACCACCTGAAACAGTGATGTGTAGGTCAAACTTTTCAGTCATTTCTACGTGCTCTAATGCTTGACGAACAACCATGCGAGCAGTCTCACGACCGAAGTACTCTTCTAGAGAGCGCTTGTTGATTACGATGTTACCAGTGCCTGGGCGTAAGAATACGCGAGCACTTGAACTTTTACGACGACCTGTACCGTAGTATTGATTTGCCATGATAGTGCTCCTTAAATGTCTAGAACCTGAGGCTGTTGTGCAGCATGGTTGTGCTCAGTACCCGCGTAAACTTTAAGTTTACGGTACATAGCGCGGCCTAAAGGACCACGTGGCAACATGCCTTTAACAGCTTTTTCGATAATCATTTCAGGCTTTGCAGCTTGAAGCTTGTCGAAAGTAGTAGACTTAAGACCACCTGGGAAACCAGTATGAGCGTAGTACATTTTGTCTTTTGCTTTATTACCAGTAACAGTAACTTTCTCTGCGTTGATAACGATGATGTAATCACCAGTATCTACGTGAGGAGTGTACTCAGCTTTATGCTTACCGCGTAGGCGATGAGCGATTTCAGTAGCGATGCGACCTAAAGTTTTACCTTCAGCGTCAACTACGTACCAGTCACGTTTTACTGTTTCTGGCTTAGCAACAAACGTTTTCATTTATTAAAATCCAATGTTTTTTAATTAAAACCACAGGTAATTATTATTAATTACCGCTCTAAGTTGAATGCTTTAACCCCTTCGAGTTGAAGACTTTAAACCAAAAATTAGAGGCTAAACTAATAATTGGTAATAGAACGCAACGTGGCAGACGCGGGAGTATACCAGCACTCAAACCACATTGCTAGATGATGGTTGTTTTTTATTCGAGAAAATCAGCTAATAAGTGCGCGCGAAATAAATTTCACGCCTACATCAATCGTAGGCGTCACGCTTGCTTGACGCGCCTTACATTCAACACCGTTCGGCTAAAGACTGACGGCTCTTCTAAGCTAAGTGTTCTTTTGCTAAATACTCTAGCGATTGCATTTCTTGTAATCGACTAATACAACGCTTAAATTCAAAGTTTAAGTTACCTTCACTATATAGCTCAGTAATTGGCTTTTCTGCAGAGATAATCAAGGTGACATGACGTTCGTAGAATTCATCCACTAATGCGATAAAACGACGTGCCGCATCATCATTAGCTTGACCTAGCGATTTTACATTAGACAAAATCACGGTGTTATAGAGTCGACTGATTTCCATGTAATCAACTTGACTACGAGCTGTTTCGCACAGCTCGCTAAAATCAAACATGGCAATACAGTCTGATACTTTACGGGTTTTGATCATGCGCCCTTCAATTTCAATTGCCTTGTCGAGCACCCCCGGCTCAGGTGACAACTTATCGAAGTATTCAAATAAATTATCGTCAGCTTGTTTATCAAGCGGGCTATGGAAAATCTCAGCCTGTTCAAGTGTACGCAATCGATAATCAACACCCGAATCAACATTAACGATTTCTGTATTAGCTTTTACCAGCTCAATTGCAGGTAAGAAACGTGCGCGCTGTAAACCGTTACGATACAGCTCATCTGGCACTATATTAGATGTAGCAACGAGCACAATGCCACGTTCAAATAATGCTTCCATCAAGCCACCAAGCAGCATTGCGTCAGTGATGTCTTGAACAAAAAATTCATCAAAACAGATAATGTCTGTTTCTGATTTAAAAATATCAGCTACAACATTTAATGGGTTGCTGGTGTTCTTTAATTTTTTAAGCTCATCATGTACTCGATGCATAAAACGATGAAAGTGCACACGCATTTTACGATCAGTAGGTAAAGCTTCATAGAAAGTATCAACTAAATAGGTCTTACCTCTACCAACTCCCCCCCAAAAATAAAGCCCTTTTATACTCGGCGTGCTATCTTTAGAGAATAGTTTGGCAAACCATCCCTTCGCGGCGGGTTTGTCTGCCGTAAGGTCATCATAGAGTCTTTGTAAGTGACGCACTGCATTTTCTTGTGCTGCATCATGTACAAAGTCTTCACGTTGTAAATCTTGTTGGTATTTCTGCCATGGAGTCATAGGTCGTTACAATAAAACACTGTTAAATTTGCGTAGTATATTAACACGCATCGTATCTCAGGGTATATTAGCCCGCAGTATGATTTCACAATCAAATTAAGCATATTTTAATAATGATTGGACTATAAATGCTTTTAATACCAACGCGCTTAATTAAGAATTATTGCAAATTGGTATGATGCATCTGTTTTTGTTATTTTTTCCCAAAGGGGTAGATTTATGGGCACAATTACCTGGATTGGTATTCTAATCATCGTTGCAATTTCAGCATTTTTCATTGGTGCTTTTGTAACTAAAAAACAATTTAAGCAAGACGAACTAGAACAACAAGTTGAGCAAGCTAACAATGCCCTTGAGCAATACCGCCAAGATGTGGCTGATCACCTAGCTAGCACTGGTAAGCTAGTTTCTAAAATGAAAGATAACTACGACCAGTTGCTAAACCATGTAGAAGAAACAAATAACTTGTTACTGGCTGATAAAAAACAGCATCCAAATGAGCCGTTCTTTTCTAAAGAAACCACGGAGCAATTACAAAACTCATTACAAGACCGCAGAGGCGATCGCTCAAGTGCTGAAGCTCAGCCAGCTGACTATGTTGTTGGTGAAACAGGCTTGTTCACTGGTTCAGAGAAAGTTTCAGAACATTCTAAAGCCTCTTGATGAACTTTTTTTTGACCCCATAGTCTTTAGATATAACAGCTTTATATCTAAACCAAGAAAAGGGCTGCTTATGCAGCCCTTTTTAGTTTTTGCTTTATCTCTGAAGTGGAGTAAACCCAGACTATGAAAATGAAATTATCTGTTATCAGTGCTGCTATTTTATCTTCTAGCTTATTATTAAGCCCTACTATTTCAATGGCAAAGCTTCCTGTTGCTGTAGATGGACAACAATTGCCAACCCTAGCACCTATGCTTGAGCAAATCACACCTGGCGTAGTCAGTATTCAAGTGTCAGGTTCAAAAGAAGTCCGCCGCCGTGCGACACCATTTGATGATTTTTTTGGTGTACCTCGTGGCGGCAGTCAAAAGCGTGAGTTTAGTGGCCTAGGCTCAGGTGTGATCATTGATGCAAAAGAAGGTTACGTGGTAACCAATAACCATGTTATCGAAGATGCCGAAAAAATGGTGGTGACCTTAGAAGATGGCCGCGAATATGAAGCAACTAAAATCGGTAGTGACAAAGAATCAGATATTGCCTTATTGCAAATTGATGCAGAGGATTTAACAGCACTTAAGATTGCTGATTCAGATAAGTTACGTGTAGGTGATTTTGCAGTTGCCATTGGTAACCCATTTGGTTTAAGTCACACAGTAACATCAGGTATCGTCAGTGCCCTTGGCCGTAGCGGTTTAAATATAGAAGGTTATGAAGACTTTATTCAAACCGATGCTGCTATCAACCAAGGTAACTCTGGCGGCGCGTTAGTTAACCTCAATGGTGAGCTGATTGGTATCAACACCGCTATCTTAGGCGCATCTGGTGGTAATGTGGGGATTGGTTTTGCGATTCCATCGACCATGATGAAAAACCTTGTTGACCAAATTATCGAGCACGGCGAAGTGCGTCGTGGCTCATTAGGTATTTCGGGTCGCCCACTTGATGCTGGCCTTGCTAAAGCACAACAACTCGACGTCAAACAAGGCGCCTACGTTATGCAAGTAATGGATGATACCGCAGCAAGTAAAGCTGGTATCAAAGCCGGTGATGTAATTATTAGCGTTGATGGGACTGAAATTAGCGGTTTCCATGAACTACGCAGTAAAATAGCCACTCTTGGTGAAGGCAAAAAAGTTAAGCTTGGCATTTACCGAGATGGCAAAGTCAAAACGGTTAATGTCACCCTAGATGGTGCATCAGCGATCACAGCCGCTGGCGAAGAAACACATCCAGCATTCCAAGGGGCAACTTTAGAAAATACCCAGAAGAGTGATGGTAAAGGTGTTGAAGTTACAGGCGTACAAGCACGCTCTCCTGCGGCACGTGTCGGCCTTGAAGAAGGTGACGTAATTATGCAAGTTAACCGTCAACGCGTAGAAACAATCCGTGACATGAATAAAATCATCGAAAATACCAAAGGTAACATCGTACTAGGTGTTAAACGAGGTAGAGAGCTTATTTTCGTATTAATTCAGTAAACCTAGTTGATAAATCATGAAAAAATAACAGCGGTGCTTGCCGCTGTTATTTTTTTTGTGCCATCATTAAGGGATTGCTCACTGATAATAAGAATACTGTGCTAAAACTTTTTAAATTTATCCTTCCCCCGCTTTTCACTGGTTTAGGCATTGCCTTTTTAGTGGTGTTATTTAGCCCAAGTCTTCGTAGCACGTTGTTACCTGACATGAATTTACCAGTAGCAATGTCATCAGAACACATGAGCTTTGCTGATGCGGTACAAAAAGCAGCTCCATCTGTGGTCACTATTTTTTCAGAAAGTATTTCGAATCAACCTCGCTATAAACGACAAAATACAGTTCAAGCTCTAGGCTCTGGCGTGATCATGACCCAAGATGGCTATATTTTGACTAACTACCATGTAATAAAAAATGCCGACCTAATTATAGTCACACTCTCTGATGGCCGTCGTTTTTATGATGTACAAGTGATTGGCTTTGATACGCAAACAGATTTAGCACTGTTAAAAATCAGCGCCGAGCACTTACCGAAAATCCCGGTGAACGATAAATTTAAACCGCGTGTTGGTGATGTAGTATTAGCGATTGGTAACCCGCTTAATTTAGGCCAAACGATTACCCAAGGTATTATAAGTGCCACAGGCAAACAGAACTTAATCGATAGCCCTTACAGTAGTCTATTACAGATGGATGCAGCGATTAACGTAGGCAACTCAGGTGGCGCGTTAGTCAACTCACGGGGTGATTTAGTAGGTATCACGTCGGCGCAGTTTAAAACTCACGAGAACCTCGATATTCAAGGTATTTTCTTTGCAGTACCTTACTCTATTGCCAAAGATGTTATGGATAAGCTGATCAAACATGGTCGTGTAGTACGTGGCTATTTAGGATTTAGTGGCACAGGTATCGATAGTACAGGTAAGGATGTAAGCGACAATTTTACACCCGTTGCGGGGATGCGCATTTCTCAACTTGATCCATTTGGCCCAGCTTGGAAAGCAGGCATTAGAGAAACGGATATTGTTATTAAAATTGGTGGTATTCCTGTAGCAAATCCACAACAAGTACTTGAGAAACTTGCCAACACAGAACCAGGTAAAGAGCTTGAATTTGAAATTTACCGCGATGGTAAAATTTTAAAAGTAATGGTGACCGTAGCAGAGCTCGAAGACGAGCAATAATACCAATTCGCTTAATAAAGTGGTCTATTTTGAGGCAATAAAACCTCGTTGATAACAAGGCAAAAGTTTCGTTATTTAGTTGTTCTAAATCAGAAATTTTTAACGCAGGTAGCGACAGGTTTAATCCCTCAAAATGATTAAGCATTATTGCGGATTGGTATAATTACAGAGACATACAGATATAAAAAAGGCCTAACATTCGTTAGGCCTTTTTTATAAGTATTTAGCGATTAGCTAGAACGACGTTTAATGTTTGCACCCAGTGCACGCAACTTGTCTTCGATACGCTGATAGCCACGATCTACGTGATAAATACGGTCAACAATGGTCTCACCTTGAGCAACGATACCGGTAAGGATGAGACTTGCAGAAGCTCGTAAATCAGTTGCCATTACTTGCGCGCCAGATAGGCTTTCGGTATCACCACAAATTGCCGTATTACCTTCCAAGCGGATATTTGCGCCCATACGCTGTAATTCAGGCACGTGCATAAAACGGTTTTCGAAAATCGTTTCTGTGATTGTTGCACTGCCCTTAGCCACCACATTCAAGGCTGTAAATTGCGCTTGCATATCGGTAGGGAAACCAGGGTGTGGCATGGTCTTAATGTTCACCGCTTTTAATTCACGGCCACGCATATCAAGATAAATGCTGTTATCAGTCACTTCAACCAAAGCATTGGTAGCACGCAGCTTTTCAATCACAGGATCAAGGCTATGGTGATCAGTGTTTTTACAAAGCACTTCACCGCCAGCCATTGCCGCCGCGACCAAAAAGGTGCCTGTTTCAATGCGATCGGGAAGAATGCTGTATTCACAGCCCGATAGTGATTCGACACCTTCAATTTCGATGCGGCTTGTGCCTGCCCCGTTGATCTTCGCCCCCATCGCAATTAAGCAATTTGCCAGATCAGTTATTTCAGGTTCACGGGCTGCATTTTCAAGTACAGTTTTACCATCAGCCAGCGTAGCTGCCATTAGTAAGTTCTCTGTTGCGCCAACACTGACCATCTCCATAAAGATTTCAGCACCTTTTAAGCGTCCATCCACCTTGGCATTAATGTAGCCATTTTCGACCTTAATGATAGCGCCCATGCGCTCAAGGCCTTGAATATGGATATCAACCGGACGGGCACCAATCGCACAGCCACCAGGCAGTGAAACCTGCGCTTCACCAAAACGAGCAACCAAAGGGCCTAATGCTAACACTGAAGCACGCATTTGCTTAACCAGCTCATACGGAGCAAGGGTTTTATCAACCGTCGCGCCATCAATGATTAGCTTATCTTGTTGCCACTCAACATTGGCGCCCAGCGTTTTTAATAAGGCTTCTGTGGTGCCGATATCGCGTAAACGAGGAACATTACTAAAAGTACTTTTACCCTGTCCTAAAAGTGCAGCAAAAAGAATTGGAAGAGCGGCGTTTTTCGCGCCCGAAATAGTGACTTCACCTGCCAGCGAGGTGCCACCTTGAATAACAAATTGATCCATGAGGAGGCCCTGCGACTATTGAGGTAAAATGAATTTTTGTTCGCGTTTCCATTCAGTCGGTGTAAACGCTTTGATAGATACAGCGTGGATTGTACCGTCTGAGATTGTTGACATTAACGGAGCATAAACCAACTGCTGCTTCTTCACGCGAGATAAGCCATCAAAACACTCACCAACAGCAATCACTTCGTAGTGGCTACCATTTGCTTTAACAATCACTTCATCTAGTTTTAGTTCGTCGCGTAATAACGTTTCGACTTGGCTTGTTTCCATAAATCTCACTCAAATAGGTTTGTGACCTGACCCAACTGCATCAAGTTTTGCAATTGTTCAGGGCTATTTTGCAGTTCAAGGTGAATACCTTGCTGCTTTAATTCTGCGAAAGAGTGAATTAACCAAGCTAAGCCCGCCGTGTCAACCCTAGATAACCCAGAAAGGTCAAAATACCATGTTTTATGGCTAGAATCTGGCTTGACGTTCAGAAGGCGTTCACGGCCAATTGAATTTCGAGTCAGTTCACCACTGACTCGAAACTGGTTATCTTCAAGTTGAGTAATCTCGACTTTACTCATCGCCACCATTACCTCTAAATTGCACTGGCAGTTGGCTCTTCTGCTCAAGTAAGTCACTAACATAATCTAGACCATGTTGGCGTAAAATACCTTGTAATTCACTTTGTTTAGCATCAAGCAAACTAATACCTTCTGCAATCATATCGTACGCGCCCCAGTCACCACTGCGGTCTTCACGTACTTTAAAGTCGATTCTGATATCAGGTTTACCGGCTTCAACAATTTTGGTTTTAACGACCACCACGTCTTTACCCTTAAATGGTTGTGCCGGAGCAAACTCAACACTTTGGTTAGTGTATTGAGTAAACACGCCAGCGTAGGTGGCAATTAAATACTTTTGGAAAACGTCGATAAAGCGTTGTAGTTCCTTAATCGCTTTCGCTTTTTCATCTTTATCTTCGATTGCACGCACCTTCGACACATGATTACCAAGCACACGTAGTGCAGCATATTTATAATCAATGTAAGGCATCAACTCTTCTTCAACGATAACACGTAAATGCTCTTTGTTTTTTGCAATAATCGGTTGATCTTTAGTAATACGTGCAAAGGTATTATCAGACACCGTACGTACCATTTTATACGGGTCTTTTAAATCAACCGCAGGCTCAGCAGCATGTGTGTTAAGCGAAAACAACACACCAATACACAATAAAAACTTCTTAAACATAATTACTCACCACCTTGGTTGAATAAGAACTGACCAATTAACTCTTCTAAAACAAGCGCTGATTTTGTATCAGTAATGTAATCACCATCTGAAAGCGCTTTGCTTTCAACACCAAATAAATCATCTAAATCTGAATCATGCTCACTTGCAGTTACATCCTCACCCATACAGCGTTGCTCAGCAGACTCAGCTGCAATAACAGGATTAATGCCTAAGTACTGCTCACCTAAAATACCTGATGTTAAAATTGAGATAGATGTTGTGTCTGAAAATTTACATAAATAATTTGCATCAATCGCCATGTTAACGACTGGCACAAACTCTTTCGGGTGAATGAAAATAGACTCAACTCGACCAACAACAACACCACCTACTTTAATAGGTGCTCTGGCCTTTAAAGAGCCAATATTTTCAAACTTTGCATTTAGTTGGTAAGTTTCACCGCTACCACTAATACCAGCATTGGCAACTTTCAATGCTAGTAATGCAAATGCAGCGATACCAAGGGCTACAAAAAAGCCAACTAAAATTTCTAATTTCCGTGAATTCATCTTTATACCCTAATTAGCTGGTAAACATTACCGCGGTTAAAATAAAGTCAAAACCTAATACTGCCAGTGACGAGTGCACTACGGTCTCTGTTGTCGCTTTACTGATACCTTCAGAAGTCGGAACACAGTCATAGCCTTTGTAAAGAGCGATCCAAGTCACAATCATGGCGAATACAAAACTTTTAATTATGCCGTTAACAATATCTTGTTGGAACGACACTTGTGCTTGCATAATTGACCAGAAGCTACCCGAGTCAACACCTAGCCAATCAACACCAACTAAGTGAGCACCAATAATAGCAACTGCCGAAAAAATCAGCGCAAGCAATGGCATACTAATAAAACCAGCCCAAAAACGCGGCGCAATAATACGCTTAAGTGGGTCGATTGCCATCATTTCTAGACTTGATAATTGCTCAGTGGCTTTCATTAAACCTATTTCAGCAGTAAGCGCACTACCCGCCCGCCCTGCAAACAGTAACGCTGTTACTACGGGACCTAATTCGCGTAACAAACTTAATGCCACTAAAGGCCCTAAGCTATCTTCTGCACCATAACCTACTAGAACGGTATAACCCTGCAGAGCGAGCACCATCCCGATGAATAGGCCTGATACCATGATGATTAAAAGAGATTGCGAGCCCACCATATATAATTGGCGAACAAGTAAAGGCGTGCCTTTTTTGAAGTTAGGCATATTCACTAATGCGCCAAACAACATTTGTGTTGAACGACCAAGAGCAGCAAACCGGCCTAGCGTCTTGTGACCTAACTTCTGAAATAGATCAAGCATTGTGCACTCCCAATAACTCTTTATCATAAGCAGGAGCTGGATAATGGAACGGCACAGGCCCATCAGACAAGCCGTTTAAAAACTGCTGCACTAGCTCAGATTGATGATTTTGCATTTGTTCAGGTGAACCTTCCCCTATCACCCCCTGATCAGCGATGATGATAACGTGATCAGCAATGCTCAAAACCTCAGTCACATCATGAGTTACTATAAGTGATGATAAACCTAGCACCTCATTAAGTGATTTAATTAGCTTTACTAACACCCCCATTGAGATAGGGTCTTGGCCAGCAAAAGGTTCATCGTACATAATCAGTTCAGGGTCCAGAGCAATAGAACGCGCAAGGGCTGCACGGCGAGCCATACCACCAGAAAGCTCAGACGGCATTAAATCTTGTGCACCACGTAAACCGACGGCTTGTAATTTCATTAAAACGACAAGACGAATTAAATCTTCGCTAAGTTGAGTATGTTCGCGCAAAGGAAAGGCGATATTGTCAAACACTGACATATCGGTAAATAAGGCACCGCTTTGGAACAGCATACTCATTTTGGTACGGGCAGCATAAAGTTCCTTGCGAGTCATGCCAGGAATACTGTTGCCTTCAAATAAAATGTCACCAGAATCAGGCTTAAGCTGACCGCCAATTAAGCGTAACATGGTGGTCTTACCAATGCCGCTCGGTCCCATGATAGCGGTTATCTTGCCTTTCGGAATGTTAAAACTCATATTTTTATATATGATTCTATCGCCCCGTGAAAAGGTTACATCCTTGATTTCTACTATTGATTGCGACAAGTCGCTCTCCATAACTTTTTTCACTAGTTTTGCCATTTTAAGGGTTTTTTAGTCAATATGGAAAAAACAAATCGTAAAATTTTGTAATATTTCCTATCAATAAATTCTAAAGCTAGCTGCAAAGAACTTAATCACACCTGAAATTTAGATTCCTCGCCCAGCACGCTTTATGCTTGCCAGCTCATTCTTTTACTTATACTTTCAGTTTCGCTTTTGTTACTATTTGCAGTCATCTGTATAAGTAATGTTGGCGTATCACAATGGTGACTTCTTTTGTCATTTTAATTATTGGTTTTGCTGCACTCGTTTGGAGTGCCGATCGGTTTGTTTATGGGGCGGCTGCACTCGCAAAAAACATGGGGATCCCCACCCTAATCATTGGTTTAACCGTAGTAGCTATGGGCTCATCTGCGCCTGAAATGATGGTATCAGCATCAGCAGCTCTAGCTGATAAAACAGATACTGCAGTAGGTAATGCGGTTGGTTCTAACATCACCAATATCTTACTTGTACTTGGTGTTACTGCTTTATTGCGTCCTCTTTCAGTATCATCTTTGACGCTTAAACGCGAAATGCCACTCGTACTGTTAATCTCTGTAGCAGCTTGGTATGTGTTTTCAGATAACTATTTTTCATTCACTGAGGGCATTGCATTGATGGTTGCCTTTGCTGTATTCATTGGTGGCTTAGTGATCGTCTCACTGCGCGCGAAAAACCAAGATGATCCTTTTGTCAGTGAAGCATGTGAAGATGTCCCGAACGACGTGAGCACAAAATCAGCCGTATTTTGGTTAGTCATCGGCATGATTTTATTACCTATTAGCTCGCATTTTTTAGTTGGGTCGGCGGTTGATATTGCAAAATATTTTGGTTTATCTGATCTCGTTATTGGCTTAACCATCATTGCCATTGGTACCAGCTTACCTGAGCTAGCAGCCTGTATTGCTGGGGTTCTAAAAAACGAAGACGATTTAGCACTGGGTAATATCGTTGGCTCAAATATCTTCAATTTACTCGCTGTATTACCACTTGCGGGCATTATCAACCCTTCAATTATTGACCCTTCTGCGGCAAACCGCGATGCACTTATTATGATTGCAGCAACCGTTGTATTGATGGCCATGTCATTGAACTTTAAAGGTGCTCGTCGTATCAATAGAGTAGAAGGTGGCTTCTTGTTAGTCGCATTTATTGCATATCAGGGCTATATTTTTAGCCAAATAGGATAATCAATGACACAACAAAGCTTTATCGCGCAAGGTAAGCGCGTACTCGAAATTGAAGCACAAGCCTTACAAGAAATTGAGCAATATATAAATCAAGATTTCGATAAGGCTTGTCAATTAATGTTCCAGTGTACAGGCCGTATCATTGTTATCGGTATGGGCAAGTCAGGCCACGTTGGTAATAAAATTGCGGCGACCCTTGCAAGTACTGGTACACCCGCATTTTTTGTTCACCCTGGTGAAGCAAGCCACGGTGATTTAGGCATGATCACTCATGATGATGTAGTGATGTGTATTTCTAACTCTGGTGAGACCAGCGAAGTACTAAGCATAATTCCTGTTATTAAGCGCATTGGCGCAAAGATGATTTCACTAACAGGCAATCCAGATTCAACCATGGCAAAGCTATCTGATGTCCATGTTTGCATTAAAGTAAGTAAAGAAGCATGCCCGTTAGGCCTAGCACCAACTGCTAGTACAACAGCAACATTAGTTATGGGCGATGCAATAGCCGTTGCGTTACTTGAAACGCGTGGTTTTACAGCTGACGATTTTGCACTTTCGCATCCTGGTGGCAGTCTAGGTAAACGTTTATTACTAACATTAGATGATGTTATGCACGCAGGCGATGCCACCCCAATCGTTAACGAAACGCAAAGCATTAAAGATGCGTTAATTGAAATGTCAGCCAAGGGCCTTGGTATGACTGCGGTAATAGGTGCAGACAAAAAGTTAGCCGGATTATTCACCGATGGTGATTTACGCCGTATTTTAGAGCAGCGCATTGATATCCATAGTACTGCTATTAGTCAAGTGATGACTCGTTCATGTACTACTGCGCGCCCTGACATGCTTGCAGCTGAGGCATTGAACATTATGGAACGTAAACGTATCAATGGTTTAATTGTGGTAGATCATAGTAATACGCCTATTGGTGCCCTTAATATGCAAGACCTATTAAAAGCAGGAGTTCTTTAAGCAATGACATTCGCCGAGCTTTACCAGCCTCTTAGCCCTGATGTGAGTCAGCGCGCACAAAAAGTAAAATTGCTAATCTGCGATATTGATGGTGTTTTTTCTGATGGCCGAATTTATTTAGGCAATGATGGCGAAGAACTTAAAGCATTCAATACAAAAGATGGCTTTGGTATTAAAGCGCTCATAAATAGTGGTTTTGAAGTGGCAGTCATTACTGGCCGCCATTCACAAATAGTTCAGCAGCGAATGACTAGCCTAACAGTTCAGCACATTTATCAGGGACAAGAAGATAAGCTAATTGCTTATCAAGAGTTAAAGGATAAACTGGGGCTAACTGATGAGCAAATTGCCTATATTGGTGATGATGGTCCAGACTTACCAGTAATGGAAAAAGTAGGGTTTGCTGTTGCTGTTAACGACGCACACCCACTAATTAAAAAGCTGGCTCATTACACCACATTATTACCAGGTGGCTTTGGAGCCGTGCGTGAATTAACTGATTTACTGATGTTAGAAAACGGTAAGCCGTTAACTAGCGATGGAACCAGCGCATGAATATAGCCCGTATTTTACTGAGTGTTGTTTTTGTTTGTTGCATGGTGTGGTTGTGGTATCCGTACTTTAATCAATCAGCAGACACAATAACTAGTGAAGACGAGATCATTGCAACGCCTGATTACACTGCGGTGGCGTTAAAGCAAACTGCTTATGACGAGCAAGGAAAAATCAGTCATAAAGTAGCTGCGGCTAAAATGGAGTTGTATCAACAATTAGGGTTTACCTTTTTTGAGCAACCTGTATTTACTATTTATGGCGACCAGCAGGTTTGGCAAGTAAAAGCCAAAGAAGCCACTTTATACGAAAATGATCAGCTGATTTTTGAAGGGGATGTAGTTGCTAAAAACTTAACCCATAACGGTATGATCGAAGATATAAAAGCAGAAAACATTAATGTCGACATTAATAAAATGACCATGTTTTCAAAGCAACCTGTAACACTAACAGGACCGAATTTAAAGATTACCGGTAAAGGCTTAAAAGCCGATTTAAAAACCGAAATTGTTGAGTTAACTAACCATACACGAACCATATACTATGACCAATAAACTGAAGAAATTACTCCTGATCCCAAGCTTATTGATTGCGTTTTCCGGCACCGCTGCCGAGCAAACTGGCGCACAAATTAGCATTAGCTCAGATCGCCAAGTTGGTAAACTAAAAGATGGCGTTGGCATATTTGAAGGTAACGTAGAGATCGTGCATGGTAATCGTCGTATTACAGCAGAACGTCTTGAAGCACACGGCGGTGATACCGAAGGTACAGTAGAGCTAATTATTGCAACAGGCAAACCAGCTTACTTCGAAGAAAAACAAACGGATGGTTCCGTAATGAGCGCCAGTGCTGAAGAAGTTCGTTATGATGTTGCGAAACGCTTCTTAACCTTAAACGGTGAAGCTGAAGTTACCCAAGCTGGTCAAAAAGTAACAGCGAAAAGCATTACCTATGATATGGCTCAGCAGCTTATCAGTGCTGAAAAAGACGAAAACTCATCAGATCGTGTACACACTATTTTAGTACCTGTTGAAAATAAAAAAGACAATAAAGGCCAACCATGAGCACATTAAAAGCAGAGCTTTTAGCTAAGAGCTACAAAGGCCGCCAAGTGGTTAAAAATGTCGGTCTGGAAGTTGAAGCTGGCAGTATTGTTGGCTTGCTTGGCCCAAATGGTGCTGGTAAAACCACGACTTTTTACATGATTGTAGGCCTAGTTCCGAGCGACAAAGGTAAAATTAGCATCGATGATAACGATATTACCCTTTTGCCAATGCACAGCCGTGCGAGGTTGGGTATTGGTTATCTACCGCAAGAATCTTCGATTTTTCGAAAGTTAACAGTTTACCAAAACTTGATGGCTATTTTAGAGACTCGTAAAGATTTAAATAAAACCACGCGGGAAGAAACTCTAAATAGCTTATTAGATGAATTTAGCATCCAACACATCCGTGATAGTCAAGGTATGGCGCTATCTGGTGGTGAACGTCGCCGCGTTGAAATTGCTCGCGCATTAGCCGCTAATCCTAAATTTATCCTTTTAGATGAGCCTTTTGCTGGTGTTGATCCAATTTCAGTGTTAGATATAAAGAAAATTATTGAGCACCTAAAAAATCGTGGTATTGGTGTACTAATTACTGACCATAATGTTCGAGAAACCCTTGATGTTTGTGAAAAAGCCTACATTGTTTCTCATGGGGAGCTAATTGCATCAGGCACACCTGAGCACGTATTAGCTGACCAAACTGTACGCGATGTTTATCTAGGCGAGCAATTTAGGCTGTAACCATTACGCCACCGACTAGAGCATCTGCTAGACTTATAACAATGACAATAAATCGATAATAACTTAACTGTCTTTGCACAGTTATCGATAACTTAAAAAAAGGATTGTTAGGGATACATGAGGCAATCATTACAGCTGCGCATGGGCCAGCAACTTACAATGACTCCACAACTGCAACAAGCTATTCGTTTGTTGCAGCTCAGTACATTGGATCTCCAACAAGAAATTCAAGAGGCGCTAGATAGTAACCCTTTACTTGAAGTGGAAGAAGCGGATTACAACGAAGAAAGCATCGGCAAAAATGAGCAAAAAGCTGAATCTGACGATGTGCAAGTCAGCGCTTCTGCAGACGAAGCACCTAGCGAATATGAACAAGAAAGCAGTGATGCTCTAAATAAAGACACTGTAAGTGACGATTTAGCCATGGATGTTACATGGGATGAGTACATGAGTGCCGCTCCATCAACATCATCAGGGCCAATGCCAGAAGATGAATCTATTTATCAAGGTGCATCGACCGAAACCCTTCACGAATACCTTATGTGGCAATTACAGCTAACTCCCTTTAGTCCGACTGATGAAGCGATTGCTGTGGCAATTGTTGAGGCTATCGATGACTCTGGTATTTTAACGGTAAGCTGTGAAGATATCGTCGAGAGCTTTAATCAAAATAGTGATGAAGAAGAAATCGAACTTGATGAAGTCGAAGCGGTCCTAAAGAGAATTCAATTGTTTGATCCTGTCGGTATTGGGGCGCGTAGTTTACAGGAATGCCTGTGTATTCAACTTCGCCAATTCGATGCAAACACGCCATATTTAGCTGAAACTAAAATGGTTTTATCTGAGCATATCGAATTATTAGCGAGTCGCGACTATCGAACTTTGATGAAAAAGACTAAGCTTAAAGAAAATGAGCTTAAAGAAGTAATGACGCTAATTCACAGCTTAAACCCTAAGCCTGCGGATAGCATAGTACGCGAAGAGTCTGAGTACGTCATACCTGATGTATCAGTGAAAAAAGTAAAAGGTCGCTGGGTGGTTGAGTTAAACCCAGATAGTATGCCAAAGATTAGAGTGAACAGCCAATATGCGGCTATGTCTCGCTCTGTTAAATCAAGTAGCGACAGCCAATTTATTCGCTCTCACTTACAAGAAGCAAAGTGGTTTATTAAGAGCTTAGAAAGCCGTAACGATACACTATTAAAAGTGACCAACTGTATCGTTCAACAACAACAAGCTTTCTTTGAGCATGGCCCAGAAGCAATGAAGCCGATGGTGCTAAATGATGTTGCTGAAATGGTCGAAATGCATGAATCGACGATTTCACGAGTAACAACGCAAAAATATATGCATACCCCTAGGGGTATTTTTGAGTTGAAATATTTCTTCTCAAGCCATGTCAGCACTGAAAATGGTGGTGAGTGTTCTTCAACAGCAATACGCGCTTTAATCAAGAAGTTAGTCGCTGCAGAAAACTCGGCTAAACCATTGAGTGATAGCAAAATTGCAGATATATTGGCTGAGCAAGGAATTAAAGTAGCTAGACGTACAATTGCAAAATATCGTGAGTCTCTAGCAATACCTCCGTCTAATCAGCGTAAGAGTTTGATTTAGACGTTTTACATAGAAGGAAAAATGCTTATGCAACTAAATTTAACTGGTCGTCATGTAGAAATCACTGATTCATTAAGAGACTATGTAAACAACAAGTTTGCGAAACTAGAAAGGCATTTTGACCATATTAATAATGTTCATGTCATTCTAGATGTAGAAAAATTAAGCCAAAAAGCAGAAGCAACTTTACATGTAAACGGAGGCGAATTGTTCGCTTCTACAGAACATCAAGATATGTACGCAGCCATTGACTCGTTGATCGATAAGCTTGATCGCCAAGTCATTAAACACAAAGAGAAATTAGCTCGACATTAAATTATGAAACTAAGTTCACTTACTAATCAGGACTGCAGCAAAGCTGCGGTCCTTTTTAATAGCAAAAAAAGAATTCTTGAATATATCAGCGAACTGGCTCACCAGCAGCTTCCTCATTTATCTCAACAAGATATCCTAAATGCTTTACTCAACCGAGAGAAGCTAGGTAGCACTGGTATTGGCCGAGGTATTGCTATTCCACATGGCCGAATGAGTGGCGCCGATGAACCTCAGGCGTTTGTCATAGTGAGTGAATCCCCAATCAATTTTGATGCAATTGATAATCGCCCTGTTGACATTTTCGTAGCACTCATCGTACCAGATGGTGACTCTCAGCTTCATCTAAAGACCTTATCAACAATTGCTGATAGACTTAAAGATAAAGAGTTTTGTAAACAGCTGCGTAGTGCTACTACCGATCAGCAACTGTTTCAGGTTATATCAGCAGAGGCATAAATGGAATTAATCATTATCAGCGGTCGCTCAGGCTCAGGTAAATCGGTCGCTTTACGAGTACTTGAAGACTTAGGTTATTATTGCGTTGATAATATTCCAGTCAATTTACTGCCTTCGCTCGTGCGTAGCGTATCAGATAACTACGATAAAATAGCGGTCAGTATTGATGTGCGTAACCTTCCAAAAGAGCAGCAAGAATTTAATGATATTCTTGAGTACCTTCCTGGTTTCGCAAATCCAACACTTTTTTACTTAGACAGTGATGACCAAACCCTGATAAAACGCTTTTCAGAGACTCGTCGTTTACACCCATTATCCATTGATTCTTTGCCACTTGATCTGGCTATTAAACAAGAAAAAGTCTTACTCGATGTGTTGATCACTCGTGCTGATTTTATGATTGATACCACAGATCTCAGTGTTCATCAGTTAGCAGAATCAATTCGCGAAAAGATTTTGGGTAAAAAGGATAAAAAACTGATTATCACTTTTATGTCTTTCGGCTTTAAACACGGTATTCCAAAAGAAGCTGATTACGTATTTGATGCACGTTTTTTACCTAACCCACACTGGGAACCTGATTTGAAGCCGCTAACGGGTCTAGATCAACCAGTAAAAGATTATTTAGCTAGCCACAGCATAGTGCAAAAGTTCACATGGCAAATTCAAACATTTGTGCAAACATGGCTACCACATTTAGAGCGTAACAACCGAAGTTACCTTACCATTGCCATTGGTTGTACTGGTGGCCAACATCGCTCTGTTTACTTAGCGCAAACAATTGGTGAGAGTTTTGCTAAAAGCCATGACAATGTAAAAATTCGCCACCGTGAACAAGACATTTAATTAGGCACTATTATAATGCGCGCTGAAGATACCTTTTTAATTCAAAACAAACTCGGCTTACATGCTCGCGCAGCCACTGTTTTAGCCCAATTAGCACTACAATTTGATGCTAAAATTACGCTTTATCAAGACGATAAAGAAGCTGAAGGTGACAGCGTATTGGCGTTAATGCTACTTGAAAGCAGTCAAGGTAAAGAAGTTAGAGTCGTTTGTGAAGGCCCTGATGCTGATGCAGCATTAACTGCAATCGGTGAATTAATCGCACAGCGCTTTCACGAGCAAGAATAGCATTTGCTAAGCCTTCAAGATTTACGGTAAACTTAATTAGGATATTTGAAATTCCCTTTAAATATCCTACTTTTATATCGCTCGCTTTTCTAAGTTGCAAAACTCTTAATAAATTTATCACAGTGCGACGATATCTCTGCAAATACACCACAAAGCAACTATGCTGTATTTGCTCAGCCTATATAAACTTTTTTCAGTTGTAAGGACGCCAATGCCAGAAGCCTTTGAACAAGATTACCCACTACAACAACTCAAACAAGTGACCAAGTCACTCAATAGTGGTCAATTTGTTCAAGTGCGCGGTATGTTAGCCAAAACGGCGCCTTGTGATACAGCCCTTTTACTTGAGTCTTCTCCCCATAAAATTCGTCGTATGCTTTGGCAGCTGGTTGATCCAGATGTGCGTGGTGATGTTCTAGAAGAACTGTCTGAAGATGTACGTCTTGGTATTATTGCGCAGATGGAACCTGAGCACATTGCTGCCGCCACCGAGGACATGGACGACGATGACTTAGGTGAGGTTTTACGTAGCCTTCCTGATACCGTATATCAAGACGTAGTTAGTGCAATGGACTCGCAAGATAGAGAAAGGGCTACTCAGGCACTTTCTTATCAAGAGCGCTCTGCCGGTGCCTTGATGAACAGCGATACAGTAACAATTCGCCCAGATGTTACTTTAGATGTAGTGCTACGCTATTTACGCCTACGAGGTGAGCTACCAGAAGGTACTGATGACTTATACGTTGTTGATAAGCATAACTGCTTCCTAGGAGCACTTTCGTTAACTACACTGCTGACAAGCCCATCTGATAAAATTGTTCGCGATTTAATGGATGAAGATTGTGAGTCTATACTTATTTCAATGGATGAAAGTGATGTAGCACAACTTTTCGAACGTCATAACTGGATTTCAGCCCCGGTTGTTGATGACAACGCACACTTGCTAGGTCGTATTACCATCGATGATATCGTTGACGTAATCCGCGAAGATGCTGAACATAGCATGCTAAGCCTCGCTGGTCTTGATGACGAAGAAGATACCTTTGCGCCAGTGCTAAAAAGTTCGCAACGTCGCTCTATTTGGCTTGGAGTTAACTTATTAACCGCATTGCTAGCGGCAATTGTGGCAAGCTTTTTTGAAAATACCTTAGCAATTTTGCCTATTTTGGCAGTACTCAATGGTATCGTACCTTCAATGGGTGGCGTTGCAGGCAGTCAAACTTTAACACTGGTTATTCGTGGTATAGCCGTTGGCCATATTAATCAAACTAACCAACGCTTCTTATTACTCAAGGAATTAGCGATTGGCGCACTGAATGGCGTTATTTGGTCGATATTAATTGCCGGTGTTGTTGCCCTATGGCAATGGGACTTTAAGCTCGGTGCAGTATTAGCCTTTGCAATGTTTATGAACCTGGTTGCTGCAGGTATTGCGGGTGCAAGCATTCCATTAATTCTCAAGAAAATGAAAATTGACCCTGCCCTCGCTGGCAGTGTGGTACTAACAACCGTTACCGATATTGTCGGTATCTTTGCCTTCTTAGGTACTGCAACGTGGTTATTAATCTAATCTGAAAACGGCCCTTTAAGGGCCGTATTTATTTCTATTTACTTGCACGCTGCTTATTTTTACCAACTCTTGGTTTAGTATTGCCCTTTTTAAACTGGCTAAAACCGGTATGACGAGTCAGTGCCGCGCGGCCTTTACCGCCCTTCCCTTTAGCTGCTTTCTCGTTGCGACCTTCTTCCGGTACCAAACAGTTTGGCCCCTTACCGATTAGATTCGCTTTGCCCATTTTTCTTAGCGCTTCACGGATCATCGGCCAACCAGCAGGATCATGGTAACGTAAAATCGCTTTGTGTAAACGACGCTGGCGGGCGCCTTTTGGTACAGGCACTTGCTCAGTGTTATTTTTAATATTGCGTAACGAGTTCATCTCAGTATGATAAATCGTCGTTGCGTTGGCCATTGGCGACGGATAAAAGTTTTGTACTTGATCAAGCTTAAAGTCATTACTCTTTAACCAAAGCGCCATATTAACCATGTCTTCATCTTTAGTTCCTGGGTGAGCAGAAATAAAGTACGGGATCAGATACTGCTTTTTACCTGCTTCTTTTGAGTATTTATCAAATAGCTCTTTAAACTTATCATAAGCACCCATACCCGGCTTCATCATCTTAGATAATGGGCCATCTTCGGTATGCTCAGGGGCAATTTTTAAATACCCGCCTACGTGATGGGTAACCAGCTCTTTTACATAGCGTGGATCTTCAACTGCTAAGTCATAGCGTACGCCTGAAGCAATTAAGATTTTCTTCACACCCTTCACATCTCGGGCTTTTTTATAAAGCTCAATGGTTGGCGTGTGATCCGTGTCCATATGCTTACAAATATCAGGATAAACGCATGATAAACGACGGCAAGTACTCTCTGCTTTTTTACTCTTACAGCGCAACTTATACATATTCGCAGTCGGTCCACCTAAGTCAGAAATAACCCCTGTAAAGCCCGGTACCTTGTCACGAATTTGTTCAATTTCATCAATAATTGATTGCTCTGAACGGCTTTGAATAATACGCCCTTCGTGCTCTGTGATCGAACAGAAAGAACAACCACCAAAGCAGCCACGCATAATGTTCACTGAGGTTTTAATCATTTCATACGCAGGGATTTTGTCATCACCATAACTTGGGTGCGGAATACGTTGGTATGGCAAACCAAATACACCATCCATTTCTTCTGTTTCTAGTGGAAATGCTGGCGGATTTACCCAAATAGAACGGTCGCCATGACGTTGAAATAACGCACGTGCACAGCCTGGATTTGTTTCTTGGTGCAAAATACGCGACGCATGGGCATAAAGCGGCTTATTCACACTCACTTGCTCAAACGCTGGCAGTTTAACGTAGGTCTTTTCCCATGGTTTAGGACGTGCAGGCTGAACAGTTATTGGTTTGGCTGCTTCAGCACTTAGATCAATACCCGCTTTTTTAAACTCGGATTTACTACAACCTACATCATCTGCGCCATACGGGTTTGGAATTGGATCAATCTTACCGATTTTATCGATAGCTGTAGAGTCACTACCACGCCAACCCGGCAATGGTTCCTTACGAATTACCGCGGTACCACGTATATCTTGAATTGTCTCGACCGACTCACCTGCGGCAATACGGTGAGCCACTTCAACAAGTGGACGCTCAGCATTACCGTAAATTAAAATGTCGGCTTTGGCATCAAACAGAACACTTCGGCGTACTTTTTCTTGCCAGTAATCATAATGAGCAATACGACGTAAACTCGCCTCAATACCACCGATGATCAGCGGCACATCTTTATAAGCTTCGCGACAACGTTGGCTATATACAACCACCGCACGGTCAGGGCGTTTACCACCTATGTTACCTGGCGTGTATGCATCATCATGACGCATACGCTTTTCAGCGGTATAACGGTTGATCATCGAGTCCATATTACCCGCCGTAACACCAAAGAATAAGTTAGGCTTGCCTAACGCCATAAAGGCATCTTTCGAGTTCCAGTCAGGCTGCGCAATAATACCAACGCGAAAACCCTGCGATTCAAGCATGCGGCCAATCACAGCCATACCGAAACTTGGGTGATCAACATATGCATCACCACTGACAATGATCACGTCACAGCTATCCCAGCCTAACGCGTCCATTTCTGCACGAGTGGTCGGTAAGAATGGCGCCGTGCCATAGCATTCAGCCCAATACTTAGGGTAAGAAAACAGGCCTCGCTCGGCTTTTAATGCGCTCATAAAGTGTACTCTGCTAACAAAAGGGGCGAATTATACCAATTCGCTTAATTAAGTGGTCTATTTTGAGGCAATAAAACCTCGTTGATAACAAGGCAAAAATTTCGTTATTTAGTTGTTCTAAATCAGAAATTTTTAACGCAGGTAGCGACAGGTTTAATCTCTCAAAATGACTAAGTATTATCGCGGGTTGGTATTATACCCCACTCTTATGCATTATTATAGAAAACAAAACGCCCTTCACGTGGAAGGGCGCTGTTTAATTCATATGCACTTACTGTAACTAGCTATTGCTTAGCTTGCAGGTAGGTAATTAACTCTTTTTCTGGCATAGGCTTAGCGTACATGAAGCCTTGCACTTCATCACAGCCAAGCTGGGCTAAATAATCTGCTTGCGCTTGTGTTTCGACCCCTTCTGCAATAGTTTTTAAGCCTAACCTTGCACCAAGAGAAATAATTAACGCTGCAATCGCCTGACAATCTTGACCTGGTAAATCTTTAATAAAAGCACGATCAATTTTAAGTCTATCAAGCGGCAATTTTTGCAAATAACTCAACGACGAGAACCCTGTACCAAAGTCATCAATCGCAATCTCAATGCCAAACTCTTTAAGCTCTTTTAATGTCGTGATCACATTAGCTAGTTCATCCATAACCACACTTTCGGTTACTTCAAGTTCGATAAACTGCGGCTCTACATTGTATTTTGTTAAAGTGTCTTTAACTTGCTGTGCATAGCCTTTAACTTTAAATTGTGGCACCGACACATTCACAGCAATACTTATTGAAAAGCCTAATGCTTCTAAGCGCTTTTGCTGCAAACATGCTTGCTCTAGCACCCACTGGCCTATATCAACAATTAAGCCTGCATCTTCAGCCATAGGAACGAAAATCGCCGGTGAAATATACTGACCATTACCCGAAGGCCAACGAAGCAGCGCTTCGCAGCCAATAATCTCAAGGGTATTTAAATCAAGTTGCGGCTGAAACCAAACCTCTAATTTACGTTGTTCGAAATCTTGGCGAAGTTGTCTGATGATACCTAAACGCCACGCCATTTTCTCTTCCATATCTGGGGTATAAGTCACCACCATTTCAGAAGATTGTTTTTTAGCTTGGTTAAGAGCAATGTATCCCAGTTTTAATGTCTCAATTCCCGCTTTTTGAAAGTCACCTTGATAACATAAACCGATGTTAAAATTGATTGGCAAAATGTGTTCGCCCGTATTAAAAGGCAAACTTAAATGCTCGCGAAGTAGCTCAACATCACACTCATTAACTGGTAACAATAGACCGAACACATCTGCACCAATACGTGAGAGCAACTCAGCATTAGGGTACTCTTGTTGTAACCTATCGACAATTGCGTTCAGTAATAAGTTACCGATCTCTTGACCTAAGCCGTTATTAATATCAGAGAATTGCGCAACATCAATTAATAAAAATACAAAATCACTTTTACCCGGTTGATAGTAACGCTCAACTTTATTCATGAAATCATTACGATTCGATAAGCCAGTTAAAATATCTTTATATGCAGCATCGCGTAAACGGTTGAACAATCTAACATTATCAAGACCAACACTGACATTAGTCAGGAATATCTCGGCAAATTGTAATTGCGAAGGACTTGGCGTGTGCTCGGTTTCTAAGTAAATAGCTGCTTGGCGATTTTTACTTTTGAGTAAGTATGTACTGTCAATATCCGTATGTTGATGTTCACCTTGCGCCAAGCAATTATTCACTTGCATGATGATACGACCATCATCAAGTTGCTCAACACCTTGACCTATAAAATCATTGTATTGAGCGCAACCGCCTAAAACATAAACCTGATTATCATCTTCGATTGAACCACACAGTAAGCCTTGCGGTTCACAATCCAAAATAATTGAAAGCTGTTTGATAACCGCCATCGAAAAAGCTTTGATATCGGTAAAACCAAGAATGGCTTTTGATGCATACAAAATATTATTTAAAGCGCGGCTTTGAAATTCTAGCTGACAAACTTGCTCATATGAGCGAATAGCAGTAACAAGTGCAGTAATAAGCTTACTGCGTGTTAGTTCTGTTTTGGTTTTATAGTCGTTTATATCGTATTCGCGGATAACCTTTTCTTCAGGTGCATAACCTGGTTGTCCGGTTCGTAAAATAATTCGCACGTTGTGATTTTTGAGGCATTCTCTAACTTGCTTTACAACTTTTAAGCCAGCATCATCTGACTCCATGACTACATCAAGTAAAATCACCGAAATCGAATGGTCATTTTTAAGTAATTCGAGTGCTTCTGCACCTGAATAGGCATGGTGGAACCGCAAGCCTTTGTCCCAGAACTCAACCCCTGAAAGAGCAAGCTTAGTCACTGAATGTATTTCTGGATCATCATCGACAATTAATACGTCCCAAAAATCAGAGACAGTTTCATCCACTAACTGTTCGTCATCTTGGTCACTAAACAAAAAGTCGTTACTCTCTGATGCCATTAATAATTCCTTAGAGTGATGCCCATAATACTGTAACCATGGTTCCACTCCATTTTACAGCGACGCTCAAAATTCTATCACTTATTTAACTATGATACATTAGTGATAGCTTATATAGTATCAAACAGATTATAGTCTATGTTACGTATAATGTTATGAAAGTTATAAAACAATTGCCTGAGGTGAGACTATTAAAATACTCATTTTTACCCTAAAAGCGATTTTTATCGGCATTCTGATCTCACTTGTCATTGGACTGATGCTTTCACCGCAATATACAGTTCACAAGTCAATTAAAGTGAACGCAAGCAGCGCCGAGATTGCGAGTCTTGTTGGCGACTTTAGTCAATGGCCAAAGTGGCAACCATGGCAGGCAGTGGACCCGAGCATTAAATTTATCATTGCTGAGCCAAGTCAGGGCGTTGGTGCACATCAATTTTGGCAAAGTCGCTTTGGCGAAGGTGAAATGACCATCACCCAACTCGACAATACTCAGCTTTCATTTAATATATTATTTAATAAAGAACACATTACCCAAGGCACTATCCGCTATTTACCTGAAGGCGATAACGTTAATATTGAGTGTTCACTAAATGGTGAGGTTAATACCCCAATTATTGGTGGCTACCTTGCTTTATTAAGCCAGTATATTCTCAATAACACAGTAAAGCTGGCGCTCAATAACATCAAAACCCATGCGCAGTTAGCAACAAAAGACAAGGCGATTGCTACCGATGACAGTGAAAGCAGCTCAAGCGAGAGTTAATCTTGCTAATATCATAGAAAATCAGCTCGGCTATCCAATTCATAAAGCCCCATCGGCTAGGATTAACCATGCTGATAATGACAGCTACTCAGCACAAGGTCAGCAACAGCTAGCCTATCAAATAAGAGCTCAAGCCAGCCTTTTAGAGCGCGCCCAAACTCGCCAAGAAATTCAATTTATAAAGCGCCAAGAAAATATCGAAACCATTATGTCGATGGCCATGGCTTTTTGCCCGGATGTTACTGGTCAACAACAGCCCGATTTTGATTGGATAGAGCGTTTTATTAGTTTATGTGAAGACACAGCGAACTCATCAATGCAGAAACTGTGGGCGAAAATACTAGCAGGTGAAACAGTCTCACCGGGTACCTTTTCAATTAAAAGCCTGCAAACACTTAAACACATGACTCAGCGAGAAGCTGATGCCCTTCAACGCTGTACATCACTGTGTGGCTTTAATGAAAAAGACAACAGCCACTTAATTTTACTCGGCTTTTATAAAAAACCATCGCTGTTTGATTTGCTCAGAAAGGGTAACAAAGTGTCATTTAACTTAGGAAAAACTCCCGTTAGCTTTCCTGATATTCTTACCTTAATGGATATTAACTTACTATACCGAAAAGAAATCGAATCAGCCGTTTTAAAAGCTGGCCAAGAACTAGTACTGAGCTTTATGAATCAACGCTTAGTTCTAATAGCGAAAAGTAATGACTTGGTACTCAGTTATTATAAGTTTACTCAAACGGGTGATGAGTTACGAAAGTTAATTGCATCGCCAATAAACAAAGCTTATAAGCAAATATTATCAACAGCATTAGAAGATGAATTTGAAGTAAGCTGGCAAGCTTTAAAATAAAGCAGCCAGCTTAGTATAAATCGAATGGCTCGATTAGAAGTGGATTTGAATACCCGCAAATGGGCCTGATGCATCTAAGTCTGTGTAGATATCATCAATATCATCAAGCTCTAATGTCATTGAGCGGTAGCCGGCTTTAATATCCATATCAATTGCTAAGTTATCAAGTAAAGCGTATGCAATGCCCGCCTGATAGTCTTGAATTTTGCTATCGTCAATAGCAAGTAAACTACCTTCAAAGAATACGCTTAAACCCGTTAATGGTAAGCCAACTTCAGCACGGCCATAAACTAAAGGTACGAAACCAGAGAAATCAACTCGCTCAGTCGTGTTTTGGCCACCATCTTGCGATGTACCCGTTACCGTAATTTCACCGTCGAATTGTTTCGCATTCACACCTAAATCAATAGAAACTAAATCATTATCAAAGATTTCGTAATAGAGAATATAGTCGATGTGTGATAAATCGCTGACAGTGCCTACTTGCGTACCTACAACGTAATCTGAACCACCAAAGCTAAAGGTTTCATCTAGGGTGGTATCACCATTTAACTCAAGCTCAGTGTATTTTAGTTTAATGTTTGGTACTAACGGCACTGGGTGCTCAAGCGCTGCGTAGTAGCTCGTAAACGTTTCATCATCAAATTTAAAGCTTTGTAAGTTTCCGTCTTGAGCAAAGCTACCGCTGTTATCTGATTGCCAGCCATCAACACCTAAGTATAAACCTAATAATGTATCAGCTTGCGCTGTTGGGGCTAAACAAGCCATTGAAAGGGCTGCTGCTAAACAGTACTTTTTCATCATTTTATCCTTGCGCTAAAAGTTCGCTAAGTTCAATTAGAGCCGCATTGGCTCGAGAAATATAATTCGCCATGACCAATGAGTGGTTAGCTACAAAACCAAAGCCACTGCCATTTAAAATCATTGGGCTCCACACTGTTTCTTGTGTGGCCTCTAATTCACGAATAATTTGTTGCAGACTAACACGAGCATTTTTCTTTTCTAATACATCAGCAAAATCATATTCAACCGCTTGTAAAAAGTGCAGTAATGCCCACGTTGCACCACGAGATTCATAAAACACATCATCAATTTGCCACCAAGATGTTTTCACTTGGTTTTGCAAAGGTGTATAAGTTGCTTGATGAGCTGCAGTGTCGCCAGCTAAATCTGTATTCAAACGGTCTTGACCAACACTCGCGCTTAATCGCTGACTTAAGCTGCCAAGTCGCTTTTCAGCTTCTTTTAACCAGCTGCGTAAATTATCAGCACGGGCATAAAACTGGCTATCACGATCGTTCTGATCCGCTATTTGAGTACGGTACACTACCAATAAATCAATGCCCTTTTGATACTCTGTTTCAGCACTCGGCCATGCCCATGCAACAGAGCTAATGTTAAACTGTGGCTGGGCTTTTTTTAGAGCTTCATGCTCAGTAGATTGCGATTGTGAACGGCTGAAGTCTTTACGCATAGACAACACTAAATCACGGGTCATCTCAAGTGCGCCGTATTCCCAGGCAGGCATATTATCCATCATCACACTAGGTGGCATCATATCATTTGATAAATAACCACCAGGCTTATTTAACAATGTACTTGCAACATCAATCAGTGTTGACGTTGTTGTGTAGCCAGTGACAAACTTTTCGCCACGCAGTTGCGCTTCTTGTTTTGCCTTGCTAACAACATCCATGCGATCCGGCTCACTACTCCAGTAAACAGCAATCGCGTAAAAAATAATTAATACAATAAGTAATGCACTGGCTATTTTTCCTTTATGCTCAGACATAATACCTCCTAGTGATGTGAGTGCTCTTTACTTTTTTGTGCTGCCTGTTCAGACATTTCTTGTAAAGACACAACTTTGGCTTGGGTGAAAACTCGATTGCCATCATTAAAATATAGCGTGAGTTTACGCTCTTGCCCTGCTTTTAGTTGATCTTCAGGTTCAAACACCATTAAGTGATAACCACCTGGTTTAAACTCAACACTGCTATGACCATCGATCTTTAATGATAAAACCTGCTCCATTTTCATCATGCCATCAACATGGGTATGCTGATGGATTTCAACACGTCCTAAACCATCCAGTTCCGCTTTAGTTAGTACTGTTGCATGCTCACTTGGGTTGGTAATAGTTAAATAAGCAACACTTGCTTTACTGGCTGGTAAAAACTCACGTACCTGCGCGTTGCTTACGGTTACTTCAGCAACATCGTTATGGTCATGGCCACTATGGGCAAATGAAAAGGTACTCGTGATTAAACTTGCGGTAAGAAAAGAGAGTGCGGGCCATAGTTTCATTATGTTTTAATCCTTGTTAAGACATTAACTTACCCGCTAAATTTAGCATATTTTATGTATTAAGGCAGTTTAATAGTACCTTAAGCTGGTGATTTTTTGTTATCGGCGATCAACCAACACAATGCTGCGATCAATAAAAGAGGCCATGCAATCATTACTGAGCCAAATAAAAACGCAAGCACAACACCAATCAGAGCAACAACACCTGCGCCAAGTAGACCAATAGTGAATAGCGCAACACCAGCAACGACAGCAATCACAGCTACAATTGCTCCGATGACCTCAAGGCCCGCCCAACTCATATCAGCAATTGATAAGGGCAACTGCCATGAGTCAAACGATACAAATGAAACTACATCAGTGCATAGTAGTAACATTGCTAGAACGATGATAGCTAACGTTTTCATGATCGACTCCTAGTAGCCTTTTACTGGTAAAGTGCAATGAGCCACTAAGTAACCCACGCCAATTAACAGCGGCATTTGAATAAGTAGTATGATCATTACCAAACGGGTTGACCACACAGGGAAGCCTAAGCGTGCAGCGAGTCCGCTACACACACCCGAGATCTTTTTGTTACTCAGATCACGGTACCAACGTGTCGATGTGTGATAAGTATTCATCATAAACCTCCTAAGCCGACTGCTTCATCGTTGCTTTTAAATCAGCAAGCTGTTTATCGATTGCTTCATCTTTCTCAAGGGCAGCGATTTGCGCTGCTGTTGAATTTGCGGCATCACTTTGCGTAAGTTCATACGCTTCAACTTGTGACTCAATGTTTTCAACGCGCTGCTCTAAGTAGTCAAAACGTGCTAATGCATCTTCAACTTTACTGCTATGCAGCTGCTCTTTAACCTTTAAACGTGCTGTAACAACGCGTTCTTTTTGCATGTAAGTCAGCTGTTTGGCTTTTGCATCCGCAAGCTTGTTTTGTAAACGCTGGCAGTCTTCTGTCAATTTTGCGAGTGACTCAGCAACTTTATCCATTTCAGCTTGTTGCGCTTCGATTTCTGTCGTTAAACGCTGCTTTTCAACTAACGCAGCTTTGGCAAGATCATCACGATCTTTACTTAGTGCTTTTTCTGCTTTAGCTTGCCAGTCAGCTACTTTCGCTTGTTTAGCTGCGATTTCGCGCTTCATTTGCTTTTCTTGCGTTAAAAATGTCGCAGCGGTTGCACGGCATTCAGTCAGTGCATCCTGCATTTCTTGCACGAGTAGATTAAGTAACTTTTCAGGATCTTCAGCTTTATCTAATGCTGCAGAAAGGTTTGCCTGAATAATGTCATTTACGCGATTTAATACACCCATGTGACTCTCCTGTTGATTATTGGGTTAATACAGCTAGGAGATTCCAATTCTTGTGCCAACTAACGAATAAACAAAATTTATTATTTAAATACAATCAGTTGAAGTGGACTTATTGAGATTTTGGCTGACTAGTGACTGAATGAAAAATAACTAATTTGACTAAAAAATTAACTTTTTCACTAAATTTTAGGATCAAAAAAAGCCACGAAATGTGGCTTTTTAATAGGATATTTGATTAGGCTTCTGGGACAAAACTCAAGGCTTTATCCATAACAGATAAATCAGCCGCTTTACCATGACCCTTTTCTGAAAGGTGGCGTCTAAAACCACGCGCCCCAGGTTGGCCTTGGAAAATCCCCAACATGTGGCGAGCAATATGCCAAAAGTTAGCGCCTTTACTCATTTCATCTTCAATGTAGTCGTACATCGAGCGTACAACCTGATGACGACTTAGCGTAAAGGCTTCATCACCATAAATGTTTTCGTCAACCTCAGACAAAATAAACGGATTACTATACGCCTCACGACCAATCATAATGCCATCAACATACTCAAGGTGAGCTACGCTATCAGCAATTGTTTTCACGCCACCATTTAAACTTAAGTGAAGTTGCGGGTAATCTTTTTTCAGCTGATAAACGCGAGGATAATCAAGAGGTGGGATCTCACGATTTTCTTTTGGGCTTAAGCCATTTAGCCATGCCTTACGCGCATGAATAATAAAGTCATCACAACCAACATCATGACTTGCTTCTATTAAGGCACATAAAAACTCATACGAATCTTGCTCATCAATACCAATACGAGTTTTAACCGTAACAGGAATAGTCACTTCGGCCTTCATTGCAGCAACGCAGTCAGCAACCAGTTTAGGCTCAGCCATTAAACAAGCACCAAAACGACCATTTTGCACGCGATCAGACGGACAGCCCACATTTAAATTAACTTCATGATAGCCGCGCTCTGCCGCTAATTTTGCACACTTAGCCAAAGCTTCAGGATCTGATCCACCAAGTTGCAATGCGACTGGCCCTTCATGCTCATTAAAGTGTAAGTAATCGCCTTTACCAAATAAAATAGCGCCTGTTGTCACCATCTCAGTGTAAAGCACAGCGTGCTTAGTCATTTTACGGTGAAAGGTTCGACAGTGACGATCAGTCCAATCCAGCATGGGTGCCACGGAAAAACGGCGGTTTAATGTCGTTGTGCTCATAACATGGCCCCTTTTAAGATCAATGCATTTACTTGCAACTTAAATTACCTAATACGATGAACGCTAAAAATAGCGATGACACATACCCCATTGGTATGCACCAAAATGAAAAATTGCAGCCATTATACCACCGAAGCAAGCTCACGGCATGGCTTAATCAAAGATCAGATGATGAAAAGAGGTGAAGAAGTGTACTGCAAACTCACTTCTTTGATGAATAAGCAAAAATAGAAAAGTTACATCTTCACTTCATTTAGAAGATGCTCAAGGTTTTGTCCTGTAAGCTCCAATACCGTGATTTCAAGCTCTTTGTAGTCTTCGTTTTTCAGGTTAACGAGCTTAGCACCCACTGCAATTCGCGCTACTTTCTCAACAGGATCCATTTCTACAATTTCAATTGATGCGCGCGTATCATGATCTTTTGATTGCACATAATATTCACTAAAGAAGGTACCATCAGCACGTACATTTGGATTACTGTCAGACACAGACTGCAGAAGCGTGCCTTTCTTTAAATCACTTTTACGAAGTGAGAAGCTGTATTCCGCCACATTGGCATGACCAACAATCACGGTTACTGCGCTTTCACCATTAATTTTAAAATCATGATCTGTTACTTCGATGACTTTTAGCTTACCACTATCATAGGTCGGCTCCATGCAAGCACCTAAACTAAAAATCAGAAAAACAGATAAGACGACATTTTTGATTAGCATTCTTTGTTCCTTAAATTTTATATTGCCTTCTTTAAAGTTAGATAAAAGAAGGCAATTATTCAAAGTTTAAATCACTGAAAATGCACTTTAAATTAAAACTAGCCGACAACACTTAAACCAAAGTAGTGAGCAATACCGCCTAAAATATTAGTAACCGCCACTGACGATAAAATTAAGCCCATCACCCGGCTAATGATACTCGCGCCACTATCACCAATTAACTTATGAACATGTGTAGCAAGCAGTAATAAAACCAGCACGATTACTAATACAGAAAGCATGATCGATGAGGTTATAAGTTGCTCATACCAAGTGTATTCGGTATTTCGGGTCATCAATACCGCACCTAGCATGGCACCTGGGCTGGCAATTGAAGGTATCGCCAATGGGAAAATAGCGGTTTCAGTGCTATCTCGAACGCTTTTGATCTCTGTTTCTGGTTTACTTTCACCGAATATCATCAATAAAGCAAAAAGTAATAAAACAATACCTCCGGCAATCTGAAACGCCGAAAGCGGAATATTTATCGCGTCTAAAAGTAACTCACCAGCCACAACGAAAAACAATAAAACCAGTGCCGAAACACCAACAGCTTTTAACGCAACTTTGCGCTTAAATTTAGCATCATCCCAGCGTGTAACTGCAATAAAAACGGGCACAGTGCCGATCGGATCAATGACGGCAAAAAAGAAAATGAACGCAGCTAACAATTCATTCATTAAGAAAACTCCCTTGAAACGTGTTAGCGAATAAAAACACTGCAACTACAATACAGTATGTTAGTATATCACGGTAGCGTAAGGATAAGAGAAGATGAATATAGAATCACTCGTCAGTAAAGCAAAACAAGTATGCGATAATCGTGGTGCACGTTTCACACCTATCCGTGAAAAAGTATTCCGCCTATTAGCTAGTGCGCAGGGTGGTGTCGGTGCTTATGACTTATTAGAACAACTCAAATTAACTGAGTCAGGCGCAAAACCAGCCACTATTTATCGAGCGCTCGATTTCTTATCGGAACTTGGCTTTATTCATAAAATTGAAAGCACCAACTCATTTATGTTGTGCCATCATTTTGATCACATTCACCCTGTACAATTATTAATTTGTGACAGCTGTGGTTATGTAAAAGAATTACATTCAACAGTAATATCTCATGAGCTTAATAACTTAGCTGCAGAAAGTGGATTTATTGTCTCAGGACAAACTATCGAAGCACATGGCAAGTGCGAAAAGTGCAAAGAATAAGTGCGGTGTTTGAAACAACCACTACACTTAAAGTATGATTAATGGCATTTCGAAACCTAAGGGAAATTAAATAATGAATGTGGAGTTCATCAACCCTTTTTTATCATCATTATTAAATGTATTGAGCACCATGGCTCAAACAGAATTAAAGCCGGGCAAACCTAGTTTAAAAAAAGATGAATTAGCCCGTGGCGATGTATCAGGTTTGATTGGTATGGTTGGCCCACAAACTAAAGGTTCACTTTCAATCACCTTTGATGAAAATCTGGCACTAACCATTATGGAAAGAATGCTAGGTGAACGCCCTGATACGGTGAACGAAGAAGTAACCGACATGGTAGGTGAAATTACTAACATGGTGACAGGTGGAGCTAAAAACTTACTCGGCGAAAAAGGCTATGAGTTTGATATGGCTACGCCAGTTGTCGTGTCTGGTAAAGGACATACAATCGCTCATAAATGTGAAGGTGCCAAGGTGTTAATTCCATTCACTTCTGCTGATGGTAACGCCAATATTGAAGTTAGCTTTGATAAACTATGAGCTGGCAGCAAAAAATCATTCAATTGAAGCCTCGTTCGCGAGGCTTTCACATCATTGATGACGAGCTACTTCGTCAACTTCCTGAAATAACGCAATACAAAGTAGGCTTATTACACCTTTTCATTCAGCATACTTCTGCAAGCTTAACTATTAACGAAAATGCAGATCCTACTGTACGAATGGATATGGAAAGTCACTTCAATCATTTTGTGCCAGAACGACAAAGTTATTATCGCCATGATTATGAAGGTGATGATGATATGCCTGCCCACATAAAAAGCAGCACATTAGGTGCAGAACTCACTATTCCAATTAACCAAGGCCGTTTAATGCTAGGCACTTGGCAAGGTATCTATTTAGGTGAACACCGAGACCATGGTGGTACTAGACGCATTGTCGCCACGATTCAAGGTCAGATCTAAAACTAGCTGTAAGCTGCAAGCATGTCTTAACTTCTAATTTTTTTAAAAAGTGTTTGGGGATTTATTAGAGATTGGAGCGGCACACGAGGCTCGAACTCGTGACCTCAACCTTGGCAAGGTTGCGCTCTACCAACTGAGCTAGTGCCGCTTTTAAGTAGTCAGTAATTTGTCCGTTGTCGCACAACCTGAAGGTTGCGGTGAAACGTTCTGGCAACTGAGCTAGTGCCGCACAATGAGCTATAAGCTACAAGTTTCTAGTTTCAAGCTAATGCTTTCAACTTTCCCCTCGAAACTTATATCAATTTCTTTTGGTGAGAAATTGGAGCGGCACACGAGGCTCGAACTCGTGACCTCAACCTTGGCAAGGTTGCGCTCTACCAACTGAGCTAGTGCCGCACAATAAGTTACTAGTTATAAGACTCAAGTTAAAAGTTGGAATAGCTTGGTGCTTTCAACTTTCCCCTCGAAACTTAAGCCAATTTCTTTTGGTGAGAAATTGGAGCGGCACACGAGGCTCGAACTCGTGACCTCAACCTTGGCAAGGTTGCGCTCTACCAACTGAGCTAGTGCCGCTTTAAAGTAGTCAGTAATTTGTCCGTTGGCGCACAACCTGAAGGTTGCGGTGAAACGTTCTGGCAACTGAGCTAGTGCCGCACAATAAGTTACTAGTTATAAGACTCAAGTTAAAAGTTGGAATAGCTTGGTGCTTTCAACTTTCCCCTCGAAACTTAAGCCAATTTCTTTTGGTGAGAAATTGGAGCGGCACACGAGGCTCGAACTCGTGACCTCAACCTTGGCAAGGTTGCGCTCTACCAACTGAGCTAGTGCCGCTTTTAAGTAGTCAGTAATTTGTCCGTTGTCGCACAACCTGAAGGTTGCGGTGAAACGTTCTGGCAACTGAGCTAGTGCCGTATTCAATTACTTAAAGACATACCAACCCCGCGGGGGTTAACGTCTTAAGCGGGGCAGGATTCTACAATAATCCGATGTGTTTGCAAATGTTTTTTACAAATTAAAGAATTTTTCTTGGTAAATCTTTAATTCCATGATCGAATCTTTGATATCGTCGAGGGCTAGATGTGAACCTTTTTTGTTCACTTGCGCTAGTACGTCAGGTTTCCAACGACGTGCAAGCTCTTTAACGGTACTCACATCAAGGTTACGGTAGTGAAAGTAGTCTTCCAATTCAGGCATGTACTTATTCATAAAGCGGCGGTCTTGGCCGATAGAATTACCACACATAGGCGAAGCACCCGCAGGTACCCATTGCTTTAAAAATGCCAATGTTTGATCAATAGCATCTTGTTCAGTGAATGTGCTGGCTTTACAGCGAGCTGTTAAACCTGATTGTCCGTGCTGAGTCGTACACCACTCGTCCATGCCATTAAGCAGTTCATCACTTTGATGAATAGCAATAACAGGGCCTTCAGCCAAGATGTTTAAATCACTGTCGGTGACAACAGTGGCAATTTCGAGTATTTTATCTGTTGCTGGTTCGAGGCCAGTCATTTCCAGGTCGAGCCAGATAAGATTTGATTTATGAAAAGACATAGTTACCTTAGCGGTGCTTTCCTTTAGATCCAACGCATTTAGATATATCATATTAGTATCATCAGTCGACCTAAAGCTTTTTTTTCAAAAAGCCCGACATTTAATCAAGTTATGGGCCAAAAGTGGCAAAACAAAAGAAATTAAGTAAAGGCCAATCACGTCGAATTAAGGCCAATCACCAAAAACGCCTCTCTAATGCAGATAAAAAGCAACAGAAAGGGGCTGCAGTGCAATGGCAAAATGATAATTTAGGCCCTGCCGAAAATGCAGTTGTAATAAGTAGATTTGGTCAACATGCCGACATCGAAATCGAGTCAGGTGAAGTATTACGTTGTAATATACGGCGAACAGTATCAAGCCTTGTCTGTGGTGACGAGGTTATTTTTCGCCGTGCAAAAGTCAGCGAAGGCGACTTAGCTGGCGTTATTGAAGCAACTCATGAGCGCCGCTCACAACTGACACGCCCCGACTTTTATGACGGTGTCAAAGTAGTCGCTGCAAATATCGACCAAATTTTAATGGTCTCAGCTGTGCTTCCTGAGTTTACGCCAAACATTATTGACCGTTATTTAGTTGCCTGTGAAGACATGGGTATTGAGCCTATTTTGGTACTTAACAAAATAGATTTAATAGACGATGAAGGCCTTGCTTTTATTGATGAAATTCTCGATATCTATCGCGACCTTGGTTACCAAGTACTGTTAGTCAGTAATAAAACAGGTCATGGCATAGATGAGCTAAAACAAAAGCTGGTAGATAAAAACAGTATTTTTGTTGGTCAAAGCGGTGTGGGTAAATCAACCTTAGTCAATACAGTGCTACCCGACGCTGAAATTTTAACTCAAGAAGTCTCTGAAAACAGTGGCCTTGGCCAGCATACAACCACCGTATCGCGATTACACCATTTACCAAGTGGCGGTAACCTTATCGACTCACCAGGAATTCGTGAGTTTGGCTTATGGCATTTAGATGTTGAGCGCGTTACTTGGTGCTTTAAAGAGTTCCGTGATTTTATTGGTGGCTGTCGTTTTCGTGATTGTAAGCACTTAAACGATCCTGGCTGTATAATTCGCCAAGCTGTTGATGATGGTGAAATTTCAGAACTTCGTTTTGACAGTTACCACCGAATTTTAGAAACTATGGCCGACGGCCGTGCTGGTGCACGCGCTCCTCGCGTATAACTATTTAGGAAATAACAAGTGAGTTTAGATAAATTCAAAATTGCTATGCAATATGCCATGCCAAAACATTTCATTTCGCGCATGGTTGGCAAGTTAGCAGCAGCAAAAGCGGGTGGCTTAACAACGGCCTTGATTAAATTGTTTATCAAACAATACAAAATTGATATGAGTGAGGCTAAATACCCAGATCCAGCTCATTACAAAACTTTTAATGAGTTTTTCACTCGCCCATTAACAGAAGGTATTCGTCCACTTGCTGAGGAAAGCGACATTGTTGCTCACCCAGTTGATGGTGCAATAAGCCAATTAGGCGATGTAGTAGACGGTCAAATCATTCAAGCCAAAGGTCATGACTACAGCTTACAAGCGTTACTTGGCGGCAATGAAGAAGACACTGCGCCGTTTTTAGGCGGTAAGTTTGCGACTATTTACTTAGCACCTAAAGATTACCACCGTATTCACATGCCTGTTGATGGTACGCTGAGCAAAATGATCTACGTACCGGGTGATTTATTTTCGGTTAACCCGTTAACAGCACAAAATGTTCCTAACCTATTTGCTCGTAACGAGCGTGTCGTGGCTATATTCGAGACCGAAATTGGTCCGCTAGCTATGGTACTTGTTGGTGCGACAATTGTTGCTAGCATTGAGACTATCTGGGCAGGCACAGTAACGCCACCAGCGGGTAAAGATGTATTTAGTTGGAATTACCCAACTGAAGGTGACAATGCAATTACCCTTAAGAAGGGTGAAGAAATGGGCCGCTTTAAATTAGGCTCTACTGTTATATTAGCTTGGGGTGCAAATCAAGCTGAGTTCTTATCAGATCAACACCCTGAAACAGTGACGCGCATGGGCACACCATTTGCGAAAATTAACGACTAATATACCCAAGCAAACCACTTTCGCTAAAAAGTGGTTTGCTAACAACGTGTCCACAGACTGTTATTACATTCTGAGCATTCGCTATCTTTTTGTATACTGAAGCGCTGCTGTTGTAGTGTTAGCCCATCGAATTGAATAAACTCACTGCCCGCTTTATGGCCAAGCAATATATTGATAGCCAATAAACTTTGCATGCTCCCAATAACCCCGAGTAACGGGCTCAATACCCCAGCATTATCACAATTAAGTGCAGTTTGCTCATCCGTTTGCGGGAATACACAACCATAGCAAGGGCTATTTTCATCACGAAAATCAAAACTCATCACCTGCCCTTGTGTTGCGATAGCTGCAGCTGAAACAAGTGGAATAGACCTAGCTAAACAATAGCGATTAACCAAATAGCGGGTAGTAAAGTTATCACTGCAATCTAGGATGATGTCAGCACCCTTAAGAAGCTCGGAACAGTTAGTTTCATCAAGTTTTTGGCATAATGGATTAACCTTTATTTGATTATTTAAACTGCTTATCACCTTAGCAGCCGCCTGCGCTTTTGCCTGCCCCATGTGGTTTACTTTATACAGTATTTGTCGTTGTAGGTTTGAAAGCTCAACCTTATCATCGTCTATCAAAGTGAGCGTTCCGATACCTGCAGCCGCTAAATAAAACAATGCCGGTGAGCCAAGCCCACCAGCGCCGACGACCACAATATGTGTAGACTTTAACTTTTTCTGACCCGCAAGCCCCACCTCTTTTATTAGTAAATGGCGACTATAACGAATTTGCTCTTTGTCGCTTAACGCGCTCATATTAAGGCTGACCTTCGACCACGTGTTTTAACTTGGCAATGGCTGCTTGGTAGTCTTCGGCTTCAGTAATCGCACGTACTACGGCAACACTACCAACACCTGTGCTCGCCACTTGCTCTGCACGTGATAAATCAATCCCACCAATTGCGACTGTTGGGTAATCAGCCATTAAAGGTACGAATTTTTCGAGCTTTTCTAAGCCTTGAATTTGCCCTGTCATGTCTTTGGTGGTGGTTGGGTAAATAGCGCCAAACGCCATATAACTTGGTCTGTAATTATGCGCGCGTAGCATCTCATAAAAACCATGGGTCGAAACACCTAAACGTAACCCAGCCTCTTTTATGGCAATTAAATTAGCGGCTTGTAAATCTTCTTGCCCTAAATGCACACCATAAGCACCATGCTTAATCGCCAATTGCCAGTAATCATTGATATACACCTGCGCACCGTATTTCTGCCCTAGCATAACTGCACTTGCAATCGCATCTTCGAGTGCAGCATCGTCTGCATTTTTCATTCTTAATTGAACAGTTTTAATCCCTTCGGCTAAACACTTCTCCAACCAATCAACGGTATCTACAACGGCATATAAACCAAGCTGTTTCGAGTCACATTCTGCAAAGCCTGCTGCCATGGTAAAATTAACCGGGCAATCAAAGTCGAGCTCATCACCTAACCAACTCCCCGCTTCGATTACTTGTGGGTAATCCGCCAGCGTTGTTGGAAAGCGAGTATGTGCAACAGGACCAATACCTTCACCATAGCGGACAGCCGCTTTTAAACCTTGGTTTATATAGGCTTTTGCTAAAATGAAGGCATCTTTAAGTGGGTACTGTTTTGCTAAGCAAGCAGCAACTACCGACGCCATACTACATCCAGTGCCATGACTATGCGGAGTTTGAATTTTTTCGTTGCCAAGCCAATATGCTTGTTCGCCTTGCACGCAGTAATCAATGCAATAGCCACTTGGGTAATCCCAATGACCACCTTTAATGATCACCGCTTTTGCACCATAGCTTGTTAACTTTTCAGCGGCTTCTTTCACTGCGCTTGGGCCAATCAAATAAACACCGGTTAATAACTGCGTTTCGTGCGTGTTCGGTGTTACTACATCGACTAATGGCAATAAACACTCTTTGATGGCACTAACAGTATCTTCTTCTGTTAATAAATCACCACTTGAAGCAATAGCAACCGGATCATAAACAACCAAAGGCGGCACTGCCCAAGTTGCTTTGTAATGTTTTAAATGTTCACTAATAAGCTGTATCTGCTGCACATTTGCAAGCATGCCAATCTTAATAACGCTGGCAGGCATATCACTGGCTAACGCGAGTAATTGTGATTCAATAACCTCTGTTGAAATCGGGTTTAGTGCTTCTACACCTAAACTGTTTTGTGCCGTTAAAGCAGTAATAACCGTACAGCCATGTACATTAAAACTTTGCATTGCCTTGATATCGGCCTGAATGCCTGCGCCGCCGCCCGAATCTGAGCCTGCTATGGTCCATACAACCTGATTCATGTTATTCCTCACATTTTATTCTTGATGCCAAAATGGCATACCGAGCGTCGGCGTTGATGGGCTTGCTACGTCTTTTTCAGGCATCGCTTTAGCCAAATAGCTACATCGCCCCGCCTCAACAGCATTCCTAAACGCTTTACTCATAGTTACAGGGCAACCAGCACCTGCAATTGCCGAATTTAATAATACGGCATCATACCCTAATTCAAGCGCTTGGCAGGCATGAGATGGTAAACCTAAACCCGCATCAACTATTAAAGTATGGTTAGGTAAACGTTCACGGATCATTTTTAAGTTGTAAGGATTCAGCAAACCCTTACCTGTTCCAATCGGTGCGCCCCAAGGCATTAATACTTCACAACCTAAATCAGCTAGACGCTGACACAGCACTAAATCATCGGTGCAATAAGGTAAAACTTTAAAGCCATCAGCCAATAAAATTTTAGTGGCTTCGAGCAGTGCAATTGGATCAGGCTGTAAATTATATTCATCACCTATTAGTTCTAATTTGATCCAATCAGTAGCAAACACTTCGCGGCACATTTGCGCCAACGTCACCGCTTCTTTCACACTGTGGCAACCCGCAGTATTTGGTAGCACCTTTAAGCCAGTGTTTTTTATCAATTGCCAGAAATCATCACCCGCTGCAACGCTTTGCTGACGACGCAATGAAACGGTGACAATGTCAGCCTGTGAGGCCACTATCGAATCCTGCATAACACTTGGCGAAGGATAGAGTGCAGAGCCAATCAGTAAACGACTGCTAAATTGCTCACCATAAACCGAAAAACTATCCATCTTAGCCTCCTTGAATCGGCGACAATAACTCAATGCTGTCGCCTTCGTTGAGGATTTTAGCATCGCACTGACTGCGAGGTACAAAGTCACCATTAACAGCAACCGCAAATGGGGGTCTAGCGCCAAATTGATTCAAGGCCTGAGTGAGAGATGTATCATCGCTCACTGTAACTGACTGACCATTAATTAAAATATTCATTTTTATCCTTAAGCAATTAAGCTAACAGCTTCATCAACCACCAGAGGCGCAAGTAAATAACCGTGCCGGTATAAGCCATTAATACTGATAACTCGATCTTGTATAATGACTTTAGGGCGGTTGTCTGCAAACGCAGGACGAAGCCCCGATTGCAAGCTCTCGATACGCCCTTCAGCAAAACCGCTATGCACCGTATAAGCAGCAGACAATAACTCAAGTGCAGAGCGCACTGTGACTTTGCCTGTGTCTTGCGATTCAATCTCCGTAGCACCAATCACAAATTGGTGGTTTGGTTTTGGTGCAATGTAAATTGGGTAGCGCGGATGCATCAGTCGTATAGGTCGAGTAAGATTCACCTCTGGTGCATATAAACGCGCCACCTCACCTCGTACTCCGCGAAGTAAAGGCTCATTCTGTTTAGCACCTAAGCCTCGGCAATCAAATACATAATTAAAGCTTTGACCATTCACTTGATGACCATTCAGCTCAACTTTGCAAGCAAATTTAAATTGAACTCCTTGCGATGTAAGCTTTTTAAAACTGGCGCTATAAAATGCCTGATTATCTAGCTGCCCTTCACAGGGTAAATACACCCCCTGATGGAAACGCCCCGCAAGCTCAGGCTCAAGTTCGGCTATTTGAATACTCGACAAAGATTTCGCTTGATTACTACCAAGGGGCTTTAAACGGCTCACAAAACTTTGTAAATCGCCCTTATCTTGCTGGTGAGCAACCACTAAGCTGCCTGCTTGTTGAAAATATACAGGTTCATCAAGTTCGCTTAAGATTTGCTGCCAACGTGAAATACTATTAAGCCCTTGTAATGCTAGATCCTGTTCGCACAGTACTGATTCAGCGAGTGGTGCCAACATCGCTGCGGCAACACTGCCAGCACTATTGCTAGCATGTTGATCATCCTGCTCAAACACACTTAGCTGATGCTCTTTGGCAAGTGCTAGTGCAGTCAAACGACCCGTTAAGCCAAAACCAAGTATCGCTATCTTTAAAGACATAAACTTTCTAGGCGCTAGGCTCTAGGTAAAAACCCAGAACCTATCGCTATGCCTAGCTCCATAAATTAAACTGCTTTGTGGTAAATCTCAGAGCCTGTTTTTTTGAACTCGTCTGACTTTGCTTTCATTTCGGCTTCAACATCGACCATTTTGATTTCGATAGCATCGCCCACGTTATTCGGATCAATGCCTCTAGCCTCAAGATCTTTTGCATAATCACGTACTTCTTGAGTAATCTTCATCGAGCAAAATTTAGGGCCACACATAGAGCAAAAATGTGCAATTTTTCCTGATTCTTGTGGCAGTGTTTCGTCGTGATACTCACGAGCGCGTTCAGGGTCTAAACCTAGATTAAATTGGTCGTGCCAACGGAACTCAAAGCGTGCTTTTGATAATGCGTTATCGCGTTCTTGCGCCCCAGGGTGGCCTTTTGCTAAATCAGCGGCATGGGCGGCAATTTTATAAGTAATAAGGCCTTCTTTAACGTCTTCTTTATTTGGTAAACCTAAATGCTCTTTAGGTGTTACATAACAAAGCATGGCACAGCCATACCAGGCAATTTGCGCGGCCCCAATACCCGATGTGAAATGATCGTACCCCGGTGCAATATCCGTTGTCAGTGGGCCGAGGGTGTAAAACGGTGCTTCTTCACAGTGTTTTAGCTGCTCTTCCATGTTCTCTTTGATCATATGCATCGGCACATGGCCTGGGCCTTCAATGAATACTTGTACGTCATGTTTCCAAGCAAGTTTTGTCAGCTCACCTAAAGTACGTAACTCACTGAACTGGGCTTCATCATTGGCATCTGCAATAGAACCTGGACGCAAGCCATCACCCAGTGAAAAACACACATCGTACTGTTTTAAAATTTCACAGATCTCTTCAAAGTGAGTGTATAAAAAGTTTTCTTTATGGTGTGCTAAACACCATTTGGCCATGATTGAACCGCCGCGCGACACAATACCGGTAACACGTTTTGCCGTCATAGGTACATAACGAAGTAATACTCCAGCGTGAATGGTAAAGTAATCAACACCTTGTTCAGCTTGTTCAATCAAGGTATCGCGGAAAATCTCCCACGTAAGGTCTTCGGCAACACCGTTTACTTTTTCAAGCGCTTGATAAATAGGTACAGTACCAATTGGTACTGGTGAATTACGTACCACCCATTCACGGGTTTCATGAATATAGCGGCCTGTTGATAAATCCATTACCGTATCGGCGCCCCAACGCGTTGACCACACCATCTTCTCAACTTCTTCTTCGATTGATGAGGTGACTGATGAGTTACCAATATTCGCGTTCACTTTAACTAAAAAGTTTCGGCCAATGATCATTGGCTCGGTTTCCGGGTGGTTGATATTATTCGGTAACACCGCACGGCCACGTGCAATTTCATCACGCACAAATTCAGGGGTAATGAAATCAGGAATGCTGGCCCCAAACGATTCGCCTTTATGCTGCGCTGCAAGTAACTCTTCACGAATTTTAGCGCGTCCCATGTTTTCGCGAATTGCCACATACTCCATTTCTGGAGTCACAATGCCTTGTCGCGCATAATGCATTTGCGTCACATTTTTACCCGCTTTAGCACGGCGGATTTTTGGCAAGTGCTCAAAGCGAATATGATCTAAGCCTTCATCCGCCATACGTTGCTGAGAAAATTGCGAAGTGACTGAGTCTAAGACTTCAGTGTCGCCGCGACTCTCAATCCACTTTTCTCGATATTTCTCAAGTCCCTTGCGCACATCAAGCTTAAAATCAGGGTCAGTGTAAGGGCCTGATGTATCGTAAACGCGAATTGGGGCATTAGGTTCAAACACTGGGTTCTCTTCAGTGCCACCGATAAAGGTATCGCTAAGGGTGATTTCGCGCATCCCTACTCGCACATTATCTTGTGTGCCTTCCACATACACTTTATGAGAATTAGGAAAGGGTTGCCCAGTTAAGTTATAAATATAATCAGATGCTGCCGCACGCACTTCGCGGCGAGATGGTTTAGTTGTTGTATTTGACATGACTTACCTCATTACTTTAAGGGTTGTCTTGTCAGATATTGCAAAAGCAATAGAGAGTGGCTAACGCCATTGGATCGTTGTTAATAAGCTAATGCTTACTAGTGCAGCCTGCGCCGCTTATGCCCCAGAAATTTGGCGCACAAGCGCCCATTGAGGCAGCTTGTTCCCTACGCAGGTGTTAGCCTGATCAGGTTCACGGATCCCGCTTTCGCGATCTCAGCCTTGTTAAAGGCACTCCGACAAGTATAAATTCGTTTCTTATAAAACGCCCTGAGTGTACGTCAGTTAAAAAATTGCTGCAAGCTCAGCAACTTTAGTTTTTTGCAATGAAGGTAAAGTGATGCTCGCCTTGCAAGGTTAGTTGCTCACCATTTAAATTAATGGCTGCACCTTCCTTCAACGTTGAAAGTAATTGCTGCTCAAGATCATCAATTTGCTCGCCACACGATTTACGTGTCATACCTAACTTATTGACTGTTAGCATATCTTCGTTTAGCGCACCCTCACCAAAAAATTTATTACAACCAGCGAAGCCATTAACCTGCATCGCTTCAATAAACCGTATAGAGGCAGTTTGGGATACAGGAATTGCTAAACCATTCACTTTTGATAATTGCCACTGTGTATATTTTAATTGCTCACTCGATACAGTACCGGTCGATGAGCAACCCATGCAAAATAGTACTAAAAGAAGAGGCAAGGCTACTAACTTCATATTTTTTTACGACTCAAATTTCAATGTAGTAATAATAACAACATTTAACGCAATTGATCGTTAAAAAAACATGTTTTATCTGTAAAAAATTGTTCTAAGTTAGCTTTTCGAAGAACAACGCAGACTATTTGAATAAGTTATCGACTTCTTCTGGTAAAAAAGGACGACCTTTTTCGTTAACTGATGTGCCAATGACCAAAGCTTGAAGCATTACTTTATCGTCATGTTTACGGTATACCGTTTGTCTAAACGCAAACTTTAAGCGGCTAATTCGCTCAGGCTCAACAGCAACATAAAATTCATCACCAGGCACAAGTGATGCCTTGTAATCCATTTCGCTGCGAAGCACCACAAGGTTTACTTTTTCTCTTGCTAGCTTTGCAAAGTCGACACCTTGGGCATGTAAAAACTCATGACGAGCATGCTCTAAGTAATTAAAATAAACACTGTTATTTACAATTCCTTGTAAATCACACTCATAATCACGCACTTTAAAGTCTACTCTAAAGGTCATAGTCGTATTCCTAATCAATTTACGTATAATTGCCTGCGTTTATACCATAAAAATTGATTTATACCATTTCGCTTAATTGAGCGTTCTATTTTTGGGCAAGCAAGCCTCGCAGGTAATGCTAGGTATAACCCGTCAAAAATGCTTAAGTATTATTGCGAATTGGTATTTATAGCCATTTGGCTAGCTAGGTTGCTAGAATAGCAGTCCCTAAAATGGAGTTAAGAACCCGCATGAAACGACGTTTATCATTATTATCTGCTGCCATCCTGCCTTTATTCGCAGCATCTTCGATTGCTTACGCTGAAGACGGTGAGCTGGAAACAATTGTAGTTACCGGTGATTTCCAAAAAGAGAGCATTCAAACTTTAAGTGCCAGTGCAAGCTTGTTTTCAGACCATGAAATCAATCAACGTGGTGCAAAGTTTTTAGATGAGATGCTAGCTAGCGCTGCCAACGTAAACTTTACCTCAGGCGCATCTCGTGGTCGTTTCGTGCAAATTCGTGGTGTTGGATTACGCTCGCAATTTGTTGATCCTATTAACCCGTCGGTTGGCTTAGTTATTGACGGCATTAACTACTCTGGTTTAGGTGGCAGTTCGCTATTATTTGATATCGACCAAGTTGAAATCTATCGCGGTCCACAAGGAACTCGCTTTGGTGCTGATGCTTTAGCTGGCATGATTCAAATGGAATCAGCTGCGCCAACCTTTGATCCAAGCGTTAAAGTGCAACTGGGTGCGGGCAACTACAATAGCTACGAAGCAGGTATTGCAGCAGGTACTGGTATTACTGATGATACTGCAGTACGTGCCAGTGTTTATCAACGCGAGTCTGATGGTTATGTAGAAAACCGTTATTTAGGTGAAGATACCCAACAACAAGACGAGCTCGTTTCTCGCTTTAAATTGCACAGCCAATTAACTAGCCACTTACGCACAGAACTTAACGTTCATTATATTGATATTAATAACGGTTATGATGCTTTCACGCTCGATAATAGCCGTAATAGCGTTGCTGATGAGCCTGGTGAGGATAATCAAGAAAGTATCGCCGTTGGCCTTGCAAACATTTACACCGGCTTCGATTGGTTTGATGTAAGCCTAAATGTTTCAGGGATCGACAGCGAGCTGCTATACAGCTTCGACGAAGATTGGGTATGTAACGATGAAGCTCAGCCTGAACTATGTGCTGCAGGCCTACATGAGTGGGGTTATAGCTCAACAGATACCTATTTACGCGACCGAAAAGATCAAGCAGCCGAGCTACAATTTAATGGCAAAGCGGGCGATTGGGTGGCAGGTATTTATTACCAAGGCCGCGAAGTCGATTTAGAGCGCCAATACACTTGGCTGGCACAACCTTTTGCATCAAATTATGAAACCAGCAATATTGCTGCATACGGGCAGTTAGCTACACCTATTGGCCCAAAAACAACCTTAATTACAGGTCTGCGCGTTGAACAGTACCAAGGCGACTACACCGACAATAACGGTTTTATTGAAGAAACTGATGATGTCATGGTCGGTGGTAAGCTTGCGCTTGAATATCAAGTCATTGATCGCACCATGATCTACACCAGCATCACCCGTGGCTATAAAGCTGGCGGTATTAACTCTGAAGCTTTAGCAAAAGCAAAAGACGAAGGCTTAAACCTCGATGCTGACTTTTTTGCTAATCACACATCATTTGCCCCTGAGTACTTATGGAGCGGTGAGTTTGGTGTTAAAGGCAGCTCTCTAGACGATAAATTTGTGTTACGTCTAGCCGCCTTTTATATGTATCGAGAAGATATGCAGCTAAAATCGTGGCAAGTTGAAGGTCAAAAGTTCACAGGCTATATCGATAACGCCAGCTCTGGCGAAAACTACGGTTTAGAAATTGAAGGTAGCTTCCAAGCAACTGACAATTTACTACTAACAGGTAGTGCAGGTTATCTACATACAGAAATCAATGACTTTGTGGCTCAATCAGGTCTTGATCAAGATGGTCGCGACCAAGCACAAGCACCTAAGTACCAATATGCATTCACTGCGCGTTATAACTTTACGCCTGCACTTTATGCATCGATTGGTTTAGAGGGTAAAGACGATTATTACTTCTCTGATAGCCATAACTCAAAAGCACCAAGCACGAATTTAGTGAATGCTTCATTTGGTTATGAAGGTGATAATTGGAGCATTAATGCATGGGCACGTAACTTATTTGACGAAGACGTACCAACTCGTGGTTTTGAGTTTGGTAACGACCCATTAGATGGTTACACCACTCATACATACACACAGCTTGGCGAACCTATGGTTGCCGGTGTGACATTTATTTACGAGTTATAAGCAATAGGGTGCTAGGTTTTTTATCTAGCACCCAAACACCTAGAGCCTAGAGCCTAGAGCCAAATAAGTTAAGCCCTTTCAACATCAAAGGCGAGTACGTCTTTAATCTTTTGCTTATTCGTTGCCAGCATAATGAGTCGATCAATACCCAGCGCTACACCCGCACATTGTGGTAAGCCATGCTCTAGCGCTGCGATTAAGCGCTCATCCATTGGCACTTGCTTTAAACCATTCGCTTCACGGTATTGATTGTCTTCACTAAAGCGAGCTGCTTGCTCTTTGCCATCTGTTAGTTCATTAAAGCCGTTTGCCAGCTCCATATTCTTGAAATATAACTCAAAGCGCCCTGCGACTCGCTCATCATGTTGGCAAATTTGGGCAAGAGCCGCTTGCGAAGCTGGAAAATGATAAACAAAACAAGGCTTTTTTTGGCCAATCGTTGGCTCTACCTTCATACAAAATAATAGCTGCAACAAGGTATCTCGGTGCGTTTCATGCGCAGCAATATCGGCAAAGCCCTGCTCCGTTGCTAGTTGCTGCAAAGTGCTGATATTAGCGGTTAAAGGGTCAACACCTAAGGCGTTCATAAAAGCTTGTTGATAAGTTAGTCGCTCTGCGCTTTCTACGCCAAGCACTAATTGCATAAGCTCATCCATTTCATCCATAAGGGCAAATTCATCAAAACCCGGACGATACCACTCAAGCATTGTAAATTCAGGATTATGATGACTACCCGCCTCTTCATTACGAAAGGCTTTGCATAGCTGGAAAATAGCCCCAGAGCCTGCAGCAAGTAAACGCTTCATGGCAAACTCAGGTGACGTTTGCAAATAAAGTGGTAAGCCACCAGCATGACCAGGACCAACAAACTCGGTACTAAATGTCGCTAAATGCACATCGGTTACACTGGCCGCACTTAAGCTTGGCGTTTCAACCTCCATAACATCACGTGCATAAAAGAACTCGCGAATACGGCGGATGATAGCGGCACGGTGGCGTAAAGTTTCAATATCGGCGCTTGGTTGCCAAAGGACATTAGACATAGTGTTTCCCAAAAAAAATCCCAGCAGAAGCTGGGATTTTATAATAATTCATACCAACTCGCTTAATTAAGTGGTCTATTTTGAGGCAATAAAACCTTGCTAGCGACAGGTTTAATCCCTCAAAATGATTAAGTATTATTGCGAATTGGTATTAACAAAGCCTGTTACTTAACACGGCTCACGTATTCACCGCTACGTGTATCAACTTTGATCACTTCGCCGATTTGTACGAATAGAGGAACACGAACAACAGCACCTGTGCTTAATGTTGCTGGTTTACCGCCAGTACCCGCTGTATCACCTTTTAGACCTGGATCTGTTTCAGTGATTTCTAATTCAACGAAGTTTGGTGGAGTCACAGCGATTGGGCTACCGTTCCAAAGCGTGATTGTACAAACGTCATTTTCAACTAACCATTTTGCATTGTCGCCAAGCGCTTTTTCGTCAGCAGCGATTTGCTCAAATGTTTCGTTGTTCATGAAGTGCCAGAACTCACCGTCAGTGTATAGATACGCTAAATCTGTATCCATTACGTCTGCACCTTCAACTGATTCACCTGACTTGAATGTTTTTTCTAGTACTTTACCTGTGATAAGTTTACGAATACGAACACGGTTAAACGCCTGGCCTTTACCTGGTTTTACCATTTCATTTTCTAAGATGCTGCAAGGTTCGCCGTCTAACATAATTTTTAGGCCGCCCTTGAACTCATTGGTGCTATAATTCGCCATCGTTTCCTCTGTCTAAATAATTTCGAGTAATCTACGTGTCAATGATACAAAGAAATGAAGTAAATTTGCATAAAAACTGGCAAAAAGAATTGGCAAATGTTGTCACTTGTCCTGAACGCTTGCTAGAAATGCTAGGATTATCAAGCAAAGTAGACGAAAAAGACCTCAAAGCACGCAGTCTTTTTCCTGTCCGTGTGCCACTGCCTTTTATCAAAAAAATGCGTTATGGCGACATAAACGACCCTCTTTTGCTGCAAGTGATGCCAAAACACCAAGAGTTTTTAGCAAAAACAGGTTACGATAAAGACCCTCTAAAAGAACAAGATAATAATCAACCGGGCTTATTACACAAGTATCGCTCTCGCGTTTTAGTGATGTTTAAAACCGGTTGTGCTGTAAATTGCCGCTATTGTTTTAGACGTCATTTTCCTTATCAAGAAAACCAATTAAACAAACGCAGTTTAATTGAGGCACTGGCATATATAAAAGCCGACGCCAACATCAACGAAGTCATTTTGAGTGGTGGTGATCCATTGATGGCCAAGGACGATGCTGTTAGTTGGTTTATGGATGAGCTCGAACAGCTACCGCAAATTAAACGCATGCGTATTCATAGCCGCTTGCCTGTGGTGATCCCAGCAAGAATTACCGATGAGCTATGTTCGCGCTTTGCTGCATCGCCTTTAAAAGTGGTGTTTATAAACCATATCAATCACGCCAACGAAATTGATGATGAATTTAAAGCGGCTATGCAAAAATTAAAAGTCGCGGGGGTTACGTTATTAAATCAAGCGGTATTACTGAAAGATGTGAATGATTCTGTTGATTCACAAGTTGCACTAAGTGAAGCACTATTTGAGGCAGATATACTTCCTTACTACTTACATCTACTAGATAAAGTTGAGGGTGCCAGCCATTTTGATATAGCTGAGAGTCAGGCACGGGAAATCGTGACGGCTATGCTGGCAGCATTGCCGGGATTCTTGGTTCCTAAGCTGGTGCGCGAGATCGGTGGCGAGCAAAGTAAAACGCCTATCGATCTAAGGGCGTGTTGACCTTTGTTGATTGAAATTTGTTCACTCTAGGGGCGATTTAATCGCGGCGCGAGATTTGTAACCTAGTGGGCTAAGTAAAAATCGAGCAACAAAGAGTTAATCGCCCCTAGGAAGAACCCGAAGGGCAGCGCGTGTTTGGCATTGATGCTGCGTTATCGCCTATTTATGTGGAACAACCACACTGCATAGGCTCTGCCTTGCCTAAATACCAAACACACTGCTGCAAAATTAATCATAAAGGGTCAACACGCCCTATCTAGTTTAACAACTAAACGTATACGTTTACGTTGTTACCTAGTGTCGCAGTTACCGACTTAGCAGGTGTTTGCGCTGCAGCACTCGATGTTGCTGCGCCTTCGATAAGTGCAAGTGCCGCAGCACCATCAGCCTTTTGCTGTTTTTTAGCAAGCGATGCGCTGTAAACTTCTGCACTTTCGCCACCGCCACTCATCGCTGGTAAGCTTGATCCTGATATATTCATAGTTCATTACCTGACTTTTTATGACAATCCACGTACTATATCGGCATTGCAGTCTAAAGCTTTAGGAAAAAAATGGATTCAATTATTGAACAACTCAATGCTAACCTAAAAATCGTTTATCGTCAGGCACTTGATGCTGATAAAAAATTAGATGACTTACAGCAGCAAGGCCATGGTAAATTCAAAGCCTTATTTGCAAAAGATGCTGGCTTTGATTTTGAAGCAAAACGCTTTAAACCTTACGTTCTCGATGTTGCTGCTGATGTAGAAAGCTTAAGCAACGACGGTATGGACGAAGAAAAACTGAAAAAAACCGTTATTAAACTGCAACAGTTACTACAACTGTTAGCGACGTTTAAGTAACGTAGAAGCCTCTATTTTTATAGAGGCTTACGCGCGAAATAAATTTCACGCCTACACCAAAGGCATTTAATCTCACAAAGAGAGATAAGAGACGCTGCGCTCAAGAGGTGCTAAATTAAGATACTTTTTTAGTTTATTCTTTCTCTTCTCGTTTACTTCTTTTTGTGCAAAAACATGTTGAACCACAGAGAACACAGAGGCGCTACGCTTTAGAGAGAAACAAAAAAGTATTATCATCACTTCCTCATTCACTTATCTTTGTGCAAATATTTTCGTGCGAAATAAATTTCACGCCAACATGTGGGAGCAGCTTTAGCCGTTAATTGTTTTTCGGCGTTAAAACGCCTCCCACGATATAGGTCTTTTACAAGACCTACAAACAACACAGTTCAACTTTAAACTGACAGCTGACAGCTGACAGCTATCATTCACCCAAATTTAACGACGGCAATAACTCATCTTCAAACCAATCAGTGATTAAACGCTTATCGTAGTAGTAGGCTTCATCGCGCCCCATTTTCATGCGATCCATAAATCCCATATCTTTAAGCTTGATATCATTTGCTTCGCTTATCACTTTACCGTTTTTATCGGTAATCGAATAATTTAGGTCGATACGTGGGAAGTAAATTGGCTTGATGATACGTAACTCATTCATGGTACCAAAACGCACATCACCGGCTAGGTCAAGCTCTGTCACTTCAACGTTAAAGGTGTAGCCTTCAGGTAACTTTTCGGCAAGCTTGTTGAAGTGTTTTTCAAAATTTTTCGCCACATTTTTATGAAATGAACCTTTTGGTGAATTGTTGCCAGGTTCTACATCACGGTAATCGTTAAAGTCATGCCATTTAACTTTTGCCTCTCCTGCATGAGCAAAAGCAGGTAGTGCAATAACCATTGCTAAGGCAATTTTTTTTACTGTATTCATCTGTTTCTCCACTTAACAGGTATAGCTAATGATTAAATTTTAGCTGCTGACAATTAACTATAGCTTAATATCTAAACACTTAGGTGTAACCAATATGGTGCAAAATGTAATCAAAAACAAGCGATTCATGTTTTTGCTTTATTGTTATGAATCACAATTTATTTATGTAATTTAACGCAAAATGTGCTGAAATAAGGCTAATTCAACCAGGTATAGTTCATGGATATTTTATGACCATTTTAGTCACCGGCGGAGCCGGATACATCGGTTCTCACACCGTTTTAGAATTATTACAACAAGGCACTGACGTTGTTGTTCTTGATAATTTAAGTAATTCATCGAATGAGTCATTGGCTCGCGTAAAACAAATCACTGGCAAAGACGTCACGTTTTATCAAGGTGATATTTTAGATAGAGCCTGCCTAGACAAAATATTCCGTGAACACGCAATTGATAGTGTTATTCACTTTGCTGGTTTAAAAGCGGTTGGTGAATCGGTTGTAAAGCCTATTGAGTATTACCAAAACAACGTACAAGGTACACTGACTTTGGTTGATGCCATGCGTGACGCTGGCGTATTTAAGTTAGTATTTAGCTCATCAGCAACTGTATACGGTGACCCTGCAAGCTTGCCAATTCGTGAAGACTTCCCGGTTGGCGGTACGACCAACCCATATGGCACATCAAAGCTTATGGTTGAGATGATGCTACAAGATATCGCAAAATCAGATGAACGCTTTGCCTTTGTTATCTTACGTTACTTTAACCCTGTCGGCGCGCATGAATCCGGCCTGATTGGTGAAGACCCGAATGGTATACCTAACAACTTATTACCTTATATTTCGCAAGTCGCAGTGGGTAAGCTAGCAAAGCTAGGTGTATTTGGGGATGACTACGATACTGTAGATGGTACAGGTGTTCGTGATTATATCCATGTCGTCGATTTAGCATTAGGTCACTTAAAAGCACTTAACCGTATTGCAACTGATACAGGTGCACACGTATTTAACCTTGGCACAGGTAATGGTTACTCAGTACTGCAAATGGTTACCGCTTTTGAAAAAGCCAGCGGTCAAGCTGTCCCATATCAAATTTCACCGCGTAGAGCAGGCGACATTGCAGCTTGCTATGCAGCACCAGAAAAAGCGTTAAAAGAGCTTGGCTGGCAAGCTGAACGAGGCATCGATGAAATGATGCAAGATACGTGGCGCTGGCAAAGTAATAACCCTAACGGTTACAAATAGTCAAAGTCTAAAATTAAAAAGCTGATGTTCACACATCGGCTTTTTAATTTGATGAGGCTTTCTTAAGCTGCGCAATCCCCCAGAAAAGTACCCCAGCCCCAGTGCAGGATAAGAAAAAGAACAACCCTAAGCCGACTGGCGATCCCCAAAACAAAATACTGTATAAAACTTCCATCTTTATATCCTTTATTATTATTTGAATAACAAGTTATATAAGTTTTAGGAACAGCCCGTCAAGTAGCAATATCAGCGCATCGCTTGAATACTCTCTAGCGCTGCAGCAAGCTGTGATTTTAGTTTTTTATGACGCATATAAACAGCGAACACTATAATGCCATTGATACCAAGCTGGATAAGCCATAGGCTGTATGTTTTAAACATAACCATGTTAAACAAGGCAACAATTAGCAGAGCGGACCAAAGAGCAACACAGCCAATAAAGCTCACATACCAGTAATGAACTTGGTGTTTCAGCTGGCTTTCTTTAAAGTTGAGCATCGCGTTTACGTCTAGCGTTTCAGCCCGCCAAAGCTTTCGTCTTAAACGGTAAGACCAAACGCCAAAACCTAGTGGAATAGGCACTAATAGTGCAAACATGAAGGTTTCATAAGTATGTTTTGCCTCAAACAACATGGCGTAAATACAAAACACGGTTACCACAACACCTAATAAAGAGTCTATTAAACCTTTTAGCTTTAATTTAGTTCGCGACTTTTGTGTTTGTGCAATTAATGCAGCGCTATCCACTTTCGGCGTTGCCTGCACGAATGCCTGCTGCCACTTAGCTAATTGATCATCTGCTTCGAATTTATCCACTTCATTCACTCCATTAGGCTTGCAAGTTGTTGCCTTGCTCTACTTGCACGTTTCGCAACAGCATCTTCAGACAGACCCAGTGTTTCGGCTATCTCACTTTGATTAAACCCTTCAAGCTGTAGAGCAAGCACCTGCCTATATTTCAGCGTTAATTTACGCAGGGCAGCCATTAAATCTAAACTGTCGTCTTGTGATTTGTGTGCACTTAAAGCTTGGGTGTAATCAACACTCTCAGAGCTTGCAACCTCTTTACGGTTTTGCTCTTTAATCACATGATCAACTGCTTTATTGTGAGCTATTCGGGCGATATAGGTTTTTACGCTAGCATCGCCTCGAAAGGCAATATCTGGTGATGATTCATTACTTTCAAATGCGCGCCAAAGCGCCAATGACATCTCTTGAATTAGCTCATCTTGTAACGCTTGATTGATCTCGTAGGTTGCAGCAACACGCGCCAACAGCGGCGCGTATTCATTCAGCAATGTGTTTATTTGAACATCAGCTTTCACTGTACTTCCATGTTTTTATTATTATTTGAACAAACGATTATAGGCACAAAAGAAAGTACACGCTAATACAGGCCCCATCAGTAGCATAGGTAAAAGGCTATACGGTGCAGCAAAGGTAACAAGCATATTAATCAAACAAAGCACGCTTAGCGGTTTAATCACTCTTAGTGCTGTTGCAAGGCTTTCTTTTACAGCTGCACTAAGTGAAGAATTACTTAAAAGTAACAGAGGTACCACAAATATAAGCAGCATATTCATAGGAACAATTGATACAAACATAACTCCTACGCGCCAACGCTCAACATCAACAAACTGACCAGATAATAATGCCGATAACTGCTCACTTCCAATCAAAGTACTCCCTACAGCAAGTTGCACCAGCGCGAGTAAAATACCCACTACTGACCAAACCGCAACTCGTCCCCACTTCGCCCATGTTGTATTGTGTCGAAATGAAAAGCCTTGATTACTATTTAGGTTAAACAATAAAGGCCACACGGTTGCCATTAACATAGGCGCTAACCATTTCGATAATGTTAAACCTATAGGTGCTGGCAATAGTTGCACTAGCCCAGGCAAAATAGCGAACAGTGTCATTAGTAAGAAAAGTTTAAACGGCGCCTTTTTAAATAGCCCCCAACCTTCTTTTAACCAAAGAGCAGCATCACTAAATGGTGCATTCGTTGAATCAAGTTTTAGCGTATTCACAGTTGATGTTGTAGTCGTCATGAGCTTGTCCTTTTCGTAAAAATAGATACATAAGACACTGCCTATCGCTACCACCGAATAGAACAACTTCGTGTCATTTGCAGCTATAGACGAGACAAACTCAAAAAACCTGACAAAATATTTTTAAAAAATTAAAAATAATTTTATTTGGTTGAATTTTAAGGATAAAAACATGGGTGGAACAAAAGTGGAACAAAACTGTTAAAGATTGGTGTAAAGCGTTGATTTACAAGTTTTAATATAAAGAAAATGGTGGCCCCTCCCAGACTTGAACTGGGGACCTAACGATTATGAGTCGTGTGCTCTAACCAACTGAGCTAAGGGGCCAATGTATTAGCGAAAGCTAAATTTTTGATGCGTTTAGCAGGTTTAACTGACTAAAGCGGGATGCAGTATAAAAAGTTTTTGTAACCTTGTCACTAGCAAAACCCTTTATTTTAACAATCACTAATTCAATTGCTCAAATAGTAAACTTTTTGTTTTTACAACAACCTTAAAGCATGCCGATTAGTTTCTAGCTTCCGACATTGTTCTAGATCAAATAGCTAGATCAGTAAACTCGTTAAAATAGCCGCTCAATCAATTGCGGAGTGCTGACTGTGATAAATTTACCAAGCTGGGATCAATCTCTGATCAACAAGTACAATATTTCTGGGCCTCGATATACATCTTACCCAACGGCATTGTCTTTAGCTGATGGTTATAACCAACAAGATATGATTAACGCGATTGCAGCGTCGAAAAGCCGTTCTTTATCGCTGTATATCCATATCCCTTTTTGCAGTCAGCTTTGTTATTACTGTGGCTGTAACAAGGTGATCACACGTCATCAATCCAAAGCCGATTTATACCTAGATAATTTAGCGCTTGAGATTGCTGAGCAAGCAACGCTTTTTGCTGATTATAAAGTTGAGCAACTGCATTTAGGAGGTGGTACGCCAACTTTTTTATCGGCAGAACAAATGAGCCGCTTAATGACGTTAGTTGAACAGCACTTTAATTTTGCTGATGATGCCGAGCGTGGTATTGAGATTGACCCTCGTTCTTTAGCTGATGGCATGCTAGTTCACCTACGTAAGCTTGGCTTCAATCGTGTCTCGTTTGGAATTCAAGATTTCAATGATGATGTGCAACTGGCAGTTAATCGTCCACAAAGCGTGCAATCTGTAAAAGGCTTGATTAGTGAAGCTCGTGAGCTTGGCTTTAAATCTATTAATGCCGATATGATTTACGGTTTACCTTTGCAAACGCCTGAGAGCTTCAAAGAGACGATTGCACAGCTTATTGAACTAAACCCCGATCGCGTTTCGGTATTTAACTATGCTCACTTACCAGATAGATTCGCAGCACAGCGCAAGATTAAAGACGCTGACTTACCATCTGCTGGCGATAAGCTCACTATGTTCAAAAATACACTTGAGCAGATGTTAGCGGCGGGTTATCAGTTTATCGGTATGGACCACTTTGCCCGTAAAGACAATGAACTGGCAATTGCGCAAAACGCAGGTCAATTACATCGTAATTTCCAAGGTTACACAACGCATGGACAGTGTGACTTATTAGGTTTAGGCGTGTCGTCTATTTCGCAAATTGGCAATGCTATTTTACAAAACGAAAAAGAGTTAAAGCACTATTACAAAGCTGTGCAAGAAGGGTTTGGCAGTGCAGTATGTAAAGGTGTCGCTCTAACTGATGACGATACTTTACGTGCCGCAGTAATCAAACAATTGATCTGCCAGTTTGAGCTTGATATTCCAGCAATCGAAGAACAATTTAATATCAACTTCGCTAGCTACTTCTGTGAGGCACTAAAAGCACTCGACCCACTGCTTGCTGATGGCTTGGTGACTGTTAGCCAAGATAAGATCACAGTAACAGCCCGCGGTAATTTATTTATTCGTATTATTTGTATGTGCTTTGATGCGCACCTACAACAACAAATCAAGCAAACTCGTTTCTCACGAGTTATCTAGCCCAACAAAAAGCAGAGCCTAGGCTCTGCTTTTTATTTTGCTTAAATCACAACTTCTGCTTAATTGAATACTACGTTTTCGCTGCCTGGCGCGGCTTTAAACTCTTCAATTATGCGGGCGCAATCTGCTTTAATCTCATCGCTATGCTGCTCTTCAGCACGCCAGCGAACGGTGTCCATTTTGAAAACCTCTTTTTTAGAGTATTTCTTTCGAGCATCGTGCGTTGGCATATCTTTTACGACTTCGTACATTTTAAAGATGCCAGGGTAACGCTCACTTAACTCAAACTCTTCTGCAAAGCTGTATTGAGAGATCAGCACCCAAATGCGTAAGCAGCCTTCAGAGAACTCACATTGCTCTTCATTCATTGCACGGGCAATTAAATGAATGCTATCGGCTAACTTTGCATTACGTTTTGCTTTTGATGCTGCAAGCTTTTGCTCATGCTCAGCTTGCTTCTTGGCGATAAGCTTATTTTGCTCTTTTAGTTTATAAAGAAGTTGTCCTGCATAAAACGCAAGCCCTGCGATAATTGCCGCACCAATTACTATGGCAATAATCAAGGTTGTGCTCATCGCTCATCCTCATCTTCGTCATCAAACCATTCGTTGGCTAAGTCATCTGATAAGTACTTATCGAAGTCAGACTCACCTTCATCGAATGAATCATCTTCAAAGTCATCTTCGTACTCGTCTTCATCTTCAATACCTAATAGCTCGCATAAAGCCTGATGACGAGCAATACGACTATTAAAGTACTTAGCATCTTTACCAGTTAATAACTCGCCACGCTCATGACGCTCAACCAACTTCAGTAGACGCTCGTCATTTTCTAGCGCTTCTAACTCTTGCTCTGGCGTTAATTCAGGCTCAGCCACTTTTTTAAGCTCAACCATTGGTTTCAAGTTGCGTTTCATTTCAACTTTCGGCTCGGCCTTAGGGGCAACTAAAGAAATAGGCTTTTTACTACCAACACGCTTATCTTTCGGTTGATTGTTCGCTGCTGCGTTTTCTGCGCTTAGTACATCAGGTGCATTTCGAGACCCTGGTTTAGCGCCTTTGGTCTTTTTAACTCGCTGCTCTTTTAACGCGCGCATTTCTTTAAGCTTTTCTTTGCTTAAACGTACAGGACCATTTGATGGAATTTTACGCGACTTTTTCTTTCTACTCATATCTTGATCATCTCACTTAAGAGGTTGTGCACAACGCCTTTGTGGCATTGTAATGCTGGCATAACCAGAAGAATTCGATGTGCGGATGTGGTTGGTCAACTTGACGAACTGCGCACTTTTTATACTTTTAGTACAAACGGTGGCTATTGTAACAGGACAAATAAAAAGGCGGTAGAGAAAACATCTCTACCGCCTACTAATCTGAGCGCCAATTATCTGGACACTTCTCCCTTCGACTTTTTAGTCTTTATTATTTTTATTATTATTGTTTATCCATTTTGTTATTTTTTTAACCTTCCGTGTAGCATTCCATTTTGTTTTTATTATTAAACTTCCATGAGCTTTTATTATTCTCGGTCAATCCTGACGCTTTTTTGTTATTTCCTTTAGGACACCTAACCAGTGTCAACCCCTAAAGACTTGCCGCAATCACTTTCCTTATTACATTGTCCATGTTGTTTTTGATGTCTCAGCGACAGTGGTTAATTTACTCATTAATAATTTTGTTACAACTAATTTATATAATTTTTCTTACAGATAAGATATTGCAACAAGTGCAATCCATTTAATAACAAAGAGTTATGCTAAAAATAGAAATAAAAATAGGATTTAGCTTACAGCTCACTATGGACAATGTCTCACACGAGAGTAGGAGATTTCGACATGTGTTAAATACAAAAAAAGCAGCTTGCGCTGCTTTTTTCACACTAATCACATATTAATACGGAGTATTTCTATCCGCAATCAGACTTTAGTGTAAGCCACCTAAGTATTTTGAAAGTACTTCGATGTCTTTATCTGTTAGCTTTTTAGCGATATCTTGCATCATACCGTTTAAGTCGTTATTACGCGTACCATCACGGAACTTTTCAAGTTGTGACTTGATGTATTCTGGATGTTGGAACGAAACTTTCGGAAATTTTGCTAGTGATGTACCGTTGCCACGTGGACCGTGACACGCAGCACATGCTGGAATACCGCGCTCAGCATCACCGGCTTTATAAAGCTGTTGACCCACTTCCACTACATCTTTAGGTGTTGTACCTTCAGACATATTTAAAGAAGAGAAGTAAGCAGCTAGGTCTTTCATGTCTTGATCGCTAAGCGGCATAGCCATACCACTCATTACTGGATCCATACGACCTTCTTTGCCTCCAGATGTCATACCTAATTTAAACTCTTGTAATTGTTTATAGATATAATCTGCGTGTTGGCCTGCAATTTTAGGGTAGATATTAACCGGTGCATTACCGTCTGGGCCGTGACAAGCCGCACACGTTGCCGATTTCTCTTTACCTGCGTTTACATCGCCATCAAATGCTGTTGCGTTGCTTGCTGACAACGTACCAAGCAATATAGTTAAAGATAGTGCTATTTTTTTCATGGTGAATTCTCTGTTTCCGACCCTGTATCATCTACAATATGGATGTTGTGATTTCTATATTCTACACGATAATAAATTCTCTGGCACGTTTTCTGCCCACATTAAGCTCATAATTTATAGGGATTTGACTTAGATTAAGTTTCTACTTAGTAATTTTCCTAATTTAAAGCCAATTTAGCACGCTTAAATACGCTTTTGAATGCTGCTTTAATAGTATAAAATACGTGCCTTAAGTGGAAATTAGCCACTGCTTGTTATTTTTTATAAAAGACTAGGAGAGCCTGTGCTCAAATCTCGTATCAAATACAACACTGCGTCCTTTGTTACCAGCGCACCTGATATCTCACGCTTACCTGCTGATACGGGGATTGAAGTCGCGTTTGCTGGTCGCTCTAATGCTGGTAAATCAAGTGCTCTAAACACTTTGACTGATCAAAAGTTAGCTCGAACTTCTAAAACACCAGGTCGTACTCAGCTGATCAATACCTTTGAACTTGATGCCGATAAACGCCTTATCGACTTACCGGGTTACGGTTTCGCTAAAGTACCTATCGAAATGAAGAAAAAATGGCAAAAATCGCTAGGTGAATACTTACAAAAGCGTCAAAGCTTAAAAGGTATCGTTGTTTTAATGGATATTCGCCATCCGTTAAAAGATTTAGACCGTGACTTAATCGACTGGGCCGTTGGTAGTGAAATTCCAGTGCTGGCACTATTAACTAAAGCCGACAAACTCAAACAAGGCGCACGTAAAGCGCAAGTTTTACAAGTTCGCCGTGAGTTAAGTAGCTTAGATGGTGATATTACAGTTCATGCCTTCTCTTCATTAAAAGGCACAGGCTTACCTGAAGTTGCTAAAAAGCTAGATGAGTGGTTTTTAGGACCCATTGAAGTTGAAGCTCCTGAGTCTGACGAACAACCAGAAGCTTAAACACTTAGGCCAAGTAATAACGCTTGGCTAATGATTCTAAGTAATAGCCCTGCTCGTCTGAGCAGGCTATTTCGGCCCACTGATAATAAACATTTCTCGATACCCGCGCAGCCAAGCCATGTGCTAATTGAAGATAAGGCACACTGACACCTTCAAATTCACGTAATACCAATGGTTGCTTTGCTGATACGAGCCATGCACGCTGCAAATTATCGACACAACAAAGCGCAGGACCTTGCTCTGTGTCTTCAAAACGCCAATCAATAATAACAAAAGGCACATCATCGACTGTAATGGCCATTTTCTCGACCGGCGTTTTTAAAAAATAAGTATCAACTTCTTTGCAAAGAACTGAGGCAAAGAGCTTAACCATTGCCTCGCGTTTTATTTCACTGCCGGCATAAAACCACCGCCCTTGCGCATCAATCGTCATTGGCAATTGCCCACAATTTTGTGGCTGCCATTGATCAAAGGGTTTATCGGGAGCCTGAAGAGCGGCTTCTAATTCGGCAAGTGATTGCATTATTTATCTTTATCAAGCGTCAAAGAGAATGTCACAGGTATAGCTGTTGCAATAGATGGTAGACCTGCAAGCTTTTGCAGTTCGCTAATACCTTCTGTTACTTTGAAATCACTCGCATTAATAATAACGGGTGTAAAAGATGATACGGTTACATCGCCTTTCGGTGACATATTAGCAAGCACATCAATTGTTAGGTCTTTTTTATTGCCATGAAAGTCTAACTCAGCCTTTAAACCTTTAAGTACATGTTGACCAGGCTCAAGTTTTAACAATGTTTTGCTTAAATCAGCAGTTAACACAGCATTAGGAAATTTAGCCGTTTCAAATAACAGCTTAGTCATGCGCTCATTGCGGATAGGGATCAGTGTTTCAACCGATGCCAGGTCGATCATCAACTTAAATTGACCTTGCTCATCTAGTGTTCCAGATACTTTTTTAAAATGATGCGCTTCTGCAACTGAGTTCTTTTTGATAGACACAAAGCTCACGTTGCTTTGCTCATTATTAACTTGCCAGTTTGCGCTGGCTAAAGGGGCAACTAAAATACTCGATAATGAAAAGGCAGCAATTGCCATAGATTTAAACATAACGCATTCCTTCGAAAGTAAATAAGAATCACTTTGATGGTATCACTTGCGTTGATTTGTGCAATGAATTGTATGATAAGAGAAAGAAAAAGCGACTCACTCAACAAGGAGTGAGTCGTTATAGCAAACTGGGGAGAAGCTATCAATACGTTGCATCCTTTCAGATGCATCATCAACAGGATGTCCTACAGGATGAGGACGGCGCGGACTTTAGCAAATACCAGATTAAAAATAAATTGCACAACCGCAGAAACAACACAAATTGATAAAGATATAACGAAACACTAAAACCATCTTTTCTTGTTTACCTTAAATTAACATTACAGCGAGCCGTAATTTAGGGTAAAGTGAATTTAAAGCACGCTAAAATCAGACTTTTTTAAGGCTTGTTAGTGATAAAAATTGCAGTAGAAGAGTAAAAGGTATGAAGAAAATCCCCCTATTTTTATTTGTTACCTTACTTTTTTTCATGAATCCTTGCTGTCATGCAAAAAAAACAACGACACAATATCCTGTTGTTTTAGTTCACGGGCTAATGGGTTTTGATAATTTACTCGGCCTCGATTATTTTTATAATGTTGCAACCAGTCTCAACCAAGATGGTACCTTGGTGTTCACACCAGCGGTCTCTGCTATAAATAGCTCTGAGATACGAGGCGAACAATTACTCACTCAAGTCGAAACAATTTTAGCACTGACTGGCGCCAAAAAAGTAAACTTGATTGGCCATAGCCAAGGTGCGCAAACAGTGCGCTACGTTGCATCAACTAGACCTGATCTTATTGCCTCCGTAACCAGTATCGGAGGGGCAAATTATGGTAGTGAAATTATTGATCTTATTAATCAAAAACTGCCAGCAAACTCTCAAGCACAACATGCAGCCCAGTTAATATTTGATGCGCTTGGTGGTGTTATTTCACTACTATCAGGTAACAGTGAATTACCACAAAACACACTTGGTGCATTAAATAGCTTAAGTACTCAGGGTGCGAACGCATTTAATCAAAAATACCCTGAAGGCTTACCGGTAAATAAATGCGAGCAAGGTCAGATAGTTGCCGAAAATGGTGTGTACTATTTTTCGTGGAGTGGTACAGCAGCACTCACTAATATACTGGATCTAACTGATTTGCCCATGCTACTTGGCTCATTACTCATTTTAGGAAAAGATGATGGCCTTATATCACGCTGTAGTAGTCATTTAGGCTATGTAATTAAAGATAATTATGAAATGAACCACTTAGATGAGATTAATCAGTTTATTGGTTTACACAATTTTCGTGAAGTTGACCCTATTGAGCTTTATCGTCAACACGTAAAGAGATTGCGGGAGTTGGGGTTATAGTTAACGAGTAATGATTTATTTTTGGTTAAGTAGGGTCGCTCGAAGCGATGTTCTATATAGAAGCGATCAGCCTTCAGCGGTCAGACGTGCGAAACAAGTTTCACGCCTACCTGTAGCAGCGGCTTTATGCCGCGACCCTTAAATTGGAAGCTAGATTCGAGATAAATACGGTATAACGGTCAAGCAAATCGCTAACTTTTAGTCTGAAAGCTGACGGCTGATAGCTGACAGCTCTCATTTATTGCGACTATTAGTGAGCTTGCTGCCAGTTGTCACCACTGTCGGCTTCAACAATCAATGGCACATCGAGAGTAGCAGCTTCAGACATTAACTTACATATTTCAGCTTTATACTCATCAACACACTCTTCTTTAATTTCAAAAACTAATTCATCGTGCACTTGCATTAGAAGCTTCACTGAACCTTCAGCTTGTGCATTCACCCATTGATGAACTTTAAGCATCGCTTTTTTGATAATATCTGCGGCCGTACCTTGCATGGGTGCATTGATAGCAGCACGTTCTGCAGCTTTACGACGAGCACCGTTACGTGCATTGATTTCTGGTAAATGTAAGCGACGACCAAAAATCGTCTCTACATAGCCTTTCTCTGCTGCTTTTTCACGAGTTGTTTCCATGTACTCAAGTACGCCTGGGAAACGCTCAAAATATTTATCAATATAATGTTGTGCTTCATGGCGTGGCACATCTAATTGACGTGATAAACCAAATGCCGACATGCCATAAATTAAGCCAAAGTTAACCGCTTTTGCTTTACGGCGCATATCGCTGGTAACCTCTTCAAGACTTACCCCGAAAACTTCTGCTGCTGTTGCACTATGAACATCTAAGCCATTTGCAAATGCAGTGAGTAGGCCTTTATCTTGTGATAAATGCGCCATGATACGTAATTCAATTTGGCTGTAGTCGGCCGCCACAATTTTATGGCTAGGAGCAGCAATAAAGGCTTCACGAATACGACGTCCCTCTTCTGAACGAATTGGAATATTCTGTAAGTTAGGATCAGTTGAGCTTAAACGCCCTGTTGCTGTTACTGCTTGATGATACGAAGTATGCACTCGCTTAGTGCGCTCATTAACCATTAGCGGTAGTTTATCTGTGTACGTTGATTTCAGTTTTGACAAACCACGATGCTCAATAATCACCTTAGGTAATGGGTAATCATGAGCTAATTCTTGCAGCACTTCTTCTGCAGTTGAAGGTGCACCCTTTGGTGTTTTCTTGATAACAGGAAGCTCTAACTTTTCAAACAAAATCGCTTGTAGCTGCTTAGGCGAGCCTAAGTTAAATTTTTCACCTGCAATATCATAGGCTTCTTGCTCAAGTTCTAATAAGCGTTCACCCAAACGTTGGCTATGAGCTGCCAGCATGTTGCTATCAATTGCAACACCTGTACGTTCAATATCAGAAAGCACAGAAACGAGAGGTAATTCTATGTCTTCAAATACCGACTTTAGCTGATTATCTGCATCAATTTTTGGCCATAAAACTTGGTGAAGACGAAGTGTTATATCTGCATCTTCAGCGGCATACGGTGCCGCTTTTTCAAGCTCAATTTGGTTAAATGTTAACTGCTTTTTACCTTTGCCAGCGATATCTTCGAAGCTAATATTTTTGTGGCCTAAGTATTTAAGTGCCAGTGAGTCCATATCATGACGGCTACCTACACTATTAAATACATACGACTCCAGCATAGTGTCATACTTAATGCCTTTTAGCTCGTAGCCAGCATTCGCTAACACACTTTTATCGTATTTTAAGTTTTGTCCAACTTTCGCTTTGTTTTCGTCAGCTAAGATTGGGCCAATTTTTGCCATTACAGTTTCTAAACTTAATTGATCTGGCGCATCTGGATAATCATGTGCTACCGGTAAATACGCTGCTTCTCCTGCTTTAACCGCAAAGCTCATACCGACCAATTGCGCTTGCATATAATCGAGGCTGGTTGTTTCAGTATCAAAAGCAAAAAGTTCGGCATCATTTAACTGCGTCACTAAGGTATCAAGCTGTTCTTCAGTTAAAATTGTTTCATAATGCGCATCAGCAACTTTTGGTAATTCGTTAGCTTCTGTTGGTACATCTAAATGAGTGTCAGCATCTTTAGGGTTATCAAGTAGTTCAGCTAACCAGCGGCGGAACTCACACTCACCATAGAGTGCGATAAGTTCGTCACGATTAGGTTCTTGCAGCTTAAAGCTTTCTAGATCCGACTCAACGTCAACATCACACTTAATTGTTGCTAATTCATAGCTAAGTGGCAGATGATCAAGTGCTGCAGCAAGCTTTTCACCAATTTTGCCTTTAATTTCACCAGCATGATCAATTACACCTTGCAATGATCCATATTTTTGCAGCCATTTCACCGCTGTTTTTGGACCACAGCCATCAACACCTGGAATGTTATCGACTTTGTCGCCCATTAAGGCAAGATAATCAATGATCAGCTCAGGGCCAACACCAAACTTCTCAACCACAGTGTCTGGATCTGAAATGCTATCAGTCATCGTATTAATAAGCGTGACATGCTCATTAACAAGCTGCGCCATATCTTTATCGCCGGTAGAGATCAGTACATGACGTTGCTGCTCTGAAGCAATACGCGCAAACGTACCAATGACATCATCAGCCTCAACACCTTCAATACTAATAAGCGGAAAACCCATTGCTTTTATAATGTTATGCAATGGTGCGATCTGAGTGCGTAAGTCATCCGGCATTGGTGGGCGATTAGCTTTATATTCGCTATACATGTCATTTCTGAAGGTTTTACCTTTGGCATCAAATACCACCACCATGTGTGATGGATCATATTGCTTGATCAAACTCTTAAGCATATTAACTACGCCATAGATTGCGCCTGTCGCTTCACCTTTTGAGTTAGTAAGGTGTGGTGGCGAATGATATGCACGGAATAAATAAGAAGAACCATCAACAAGAATAAGTGGATTTTCAGGGATCTGAGCCATGGTGAAATTGGATCCTAATTGAATAACATTAAATTGTTTGTAAGCATGCCATAAGGCCATCAAGAAAACGACTGTGAATTATTAACCAATAGAGGTTTATTAAAGAGCAAGCTGTGGATAACTTTGTAGATAACAGACAGAGTTAATTCTCCCAAAATGAAAAAACATTTAGGAAATTTTAGTAAGTTCATGTTTTGATTTAAAAAAGATATTACGACGTTCTTTTTTTATTATTTTAGTCCGATGTGGAAAACGGTTTTAGTAGCGATAACCTTTTGCTTATTCGATACCGAATTAACATCCCTTTTCATAACCGGGGGAGTATTCTAGCATAATGGATCAAAGATCATAGCGATCCTTTATACTTTTTTTTTCGTTAGTAATTTATAAAAAGGCATAAACAGCTATTCATAACGCTTTGCGAGTTATCGAGCTACAAAAATTTTTTATTTTGTCGGCTGACTCGTATCCTTGTTAAACTAAAGCTAATCGCATTAAGGAGAGTTCAAAAATGAAAAAAGTGGCAGTTATTTTAGCAGGTTGCGGCGTTTACGACGGCGCAGAGATCAATGAGTCAGTATTAACTTTATTACATATAGCCAAAGCAGGCGCGAGCTATGAGTGCTTCGCACCTGATATTGAACAAATGCATACCATTAATCACCTAACAGGTGAAGAAATGGCACCTAACCGTAATGTGTTAGTTGAAGCTGCTCGCATTGCACGTGGTGAAATTAAAGCCCTTACAGAGCTAAATGTAAATGAATTCGACGCTTTGATTGTACCAGGTGGTTTTGGTGCCGCGAAAAACTTATCAGATTTTGCAGTCAAGGGCGTAGATGCCCAAGTTCAAAGTGATGTACTTACAACAGCGAAAGCCTTTGTCGAGGCCAATAAAGCGGCTGGGTATATTTGCATTGCCCCTGCGATGCTTCCACTTATATATGGCAAGGGTGTCAAAACCACCATTGGTAACGACGCTGATACAGCAGCAGCTATCGAGCAGCTTGGCGGTGCACATCAGAAACTGTGCAGTTAATGAGATCGTTGTTGATCAGCAGCATAAAGTGGTCACAACCCCTGCTTATATGTTGGCACAAAGCATTTTAGATGCTGACGCAGGTATCGAAAAATTAGTAAAAAAAGTATTAGAACTCGCTTAATAATCGGGCAAATAGCCAGCATCTAATGCAGGCTTTTCTTGCGCTAACGCAAAAAATGAAGGTTTTTCTATAGAAAAAGCCTTTTAGATCATTTTATAAATTGTGGCTTAGCGTTATAATCGTTCTAATTTCCGTCAGATATCGTGATTGATCACGTTCAAACCGAAGTGAGCAAGGCAAAATGAAAAAACTATCAGCTGCATTATTACTGCTAGCAACAACGGCATATGCACAAGCGTATGACAACTCTTTGACTGAAGATGCAATTAAAAAGCGTCTAGCGCCAATTGGTTCTGTATATCTAGAAGGTGATAAAGCTGCGGCCGCTGCTGAGCCTACAGGTCCTCGTTCTGGTGAGCAAGTTTACCAAGCAGCTTGTTTTGCTTGTCATGGTACTGGCGCACTAGGTGCTCCTAAATCAGCTGATGATTGGGCTCCTCGTATCGCTAAAGGTAAAGATACACTTTTAGATCACGCGCTTAACGGTTTCAACGCAATGCCTCCTAAAGGTACGTGTATGGATTGTTCTGAAGATGAAATCAGCGCTGCTATCGATTTCATGACTAGCAAATAATAGTTTTAAAACTAATACTAAGGGCTTAATTTTATTAGGCCCTTTTTTTATGTCTATTTTAAAGCGCTAAGCTAGCTCTGTAGCCAATTCAGACCCATAATAAATTACCATTTTGTTAACATCTGTTACTTGACGATCTAATAAAAAAGTGGAACTATATAGGACGAAATTTAAACAACAATAAGTTCTGGTTCTAAATCATTGGAAGATTCAGCAACACACATTGATAAGCTAGCCCGTAAGAATGCTCGCTTAAAATCGCTTTTACAAAAGTATAAGCAATCACATCACTTGCAAAATGCTCTTTTACAATTATCAGAGCAAGCAAGTACTGTTGCCGAATTAACCCTGCTCTATCCCGCTATTCATAATATTTTACAAGACTATATTCCGAGTAAAAACTTCTTCGTTGTATTGCATAACCCGGTTTACGATACTCTTGAGTTGTCTTATTTCGCTGATGAAAAAGATGGTCTTTCTGTACCATTAAAGTATGAGCAGTACTTCAAAGAAGGCTTAACGGGTTATGTATTCAAGCAAGGTAAAACCAGCTACTTTACCAAACAACAGACTGAGCAAGCTGTTGAACAAGGCTTACTTAAATGTTTTGGTACACCTGCAGAGCACTGGGTGGGCGTACCCGTCTACCGTGAAAAAGTCATTATTGGCGTAATGGTTGCGCAAAGCTACGACATAAACCAATGCTATTCAGAGCAACAAATTGAATTGCTAGAAGCTATGTCACTTTACTTAGCAACAGCAATTGAACGAGTGAAAAAGCGTGAACTACTAGAGTCTGAAGTTAAAATTCGAACCCGTGCATTAACTCAAAGTAACCAAGCACTTAACGACGAAATTCAACAGCGCAAAAATGCTCTCGAACGCCAACAACTGCTATTCAAAATATCAGAGCTGGCAACGCAAAGTAAAAACCTTGACGATGTATATCAGCATGTTCATAGCATTATCAAAAATATTACCTATGCAGATAACTTATACATCGCATTGTATGACCAACAATCTCATTGGTTGAGTTTTCCTTATTGCGTCGATGAGTTTAACGATAATGGCAAACCACGACCATTTGCTAAAGGCTACAGTGAACTGGTTCTCAGCACTGAAAAGTGCCAGGTCATAGACAGTGAAAGAGCAAAAGAGCTCATCAAACTTGGCGTTGTAGAGAGGCCTGTTAATGTTCCATCAGAGCGCACTGCGACTAGTTGGTTAGGTGCTCCGCTCAAAACTTCGCAAGGTGTTATAGGTCTCATTGTTTGCCAAGCTTATAATAATAAACATGAGTTTAGTCAGGATGATTGTGAGCTAATTACATTTGTATCACATCAAATTGCTAACGTTATCCAAACTCATCTAGCCAACCAAGAGTTAAAGCTCAGTCACCAAAAATTGGAACATCGAGTCACTGAAAAAACTAAAGAGCTTCGCCAAGCTAATATGCACCTGCAAATGCAAATTGAAGAGCGAAAAAAAATAGAACAACAGTTGTATCACGATGCACACCACGACTCATTAACTAGTTTACCTAATCGCAGTTTGTTCTTAACTCAGCTTGAAAAAACATTGCAGCATTACCAGCGCTACCCAGAGCAGCAATTTGCGGTGCTATTTATTGACCTTGATAAATTTAAAGATATAAACGATCACCTTGGTCATCAGGCAGGTGACCAATTTTTAATTGGTGTTGCAGAGTCTTTCTCGCATTGTATTCGTGAGCATGATCTACTCGCACGCTTAGGTGGTGATGAATTTGTGGTATTGCTAACTCACTTAACTGAACAACAGCAAGCCCAAGATGTTGCAAAACGTATCATCGAAATTATGAAAAAACCTTTCTGTATGAAAGGTCAATGTATTCAAAGTGGTGCCAGTATTGGTATCACCTACTCAAAACCAAGCTACAAACACACTGATGAAATTATTCGCGATGCAGATGCCGCGATGTATTACGCCAAAAATGCAGGCCGAAATCGCTTTGAGTGTTTTCATCCACTGCTTAATGCCAGTAATGTACAGCATGATGTAGAGAATATGCATCACCTAGATGATTTGCCTATGCACTTTAGATGTGCAGAAATCATTACCTTGGATGAAAAAACTCACGCTGAGTCTTTACTAGAAGCATTTGGTGAGCACCCTGTGCTTGGTAGCACTAGCTTTGAAGTCCTCAAAAAATTTGCGACCGATCGTGTTCAGCACTTCGAAGTTGAGCTTAATCTACTAAAACAAGCCTTTTCCCTAGCAAGTAACAGCCAACTCGAAAAAGTACTGTTTTCTTGTTCAGGATTAGTTTTAGAGCGTATTAACTTTCAGGCACTGTGTAAGTTATTAAACGCACACGATTCAAATAGAATGTGTTTATTGTTCAACGAACAAGAAATTCGTTACGCTTCAGCGATACAAATTGAAAACTTAAAAAGCTTGGTCGCACAAGGGTTTTCGATTGGTTTAAATGAATTTGCTAAAGATCGCTGTGAGTTAAACTTATTAACTGAGTTCCAGTTCGATTACTTATTGTTGAGTTCAACATTCAGTAAGCGTGTTCTACAGCAAGAGAATTATCATTTGCAACTACAAGGTGTTTTAGCTATCACTAAGCTGCAAAATATCCAAGTAATAGCTAAAGGTCCGTCGATTTTTAACTACCGCACTTTGCTAGATAAGCACGGATTATCGCTGTTTATTGGTAAACAGCATGCGCTGGCTCCCTTCGAGCACGAAGCACCTAGCGCACAATTCATTACTTCTTAAGCATCGCTCTTAAATTAGCCACTCGTGCCTGGCCTTTCTCCATACGCTCAGCTTGTGAGGAAGGTGGCTTCTTCGCTTCAAAGGCTAAGTCATCTTGTGGTAACTCCTGCACAAAGCGACTTAGCTCTGTGTCTGAGGTTTCACCAAACTGACGACGTATTTTAGCATAGGTCATTACTAGCTCTTGCTGGGCGCGTGTAATTCCTACATAGGCAAGACGACGCTCTTCTTCAACGTTATCTTCATCAATACTTACTTGGTGCGGTAATAAGCCCTCTTCCATGCCAACCATGAACACATACGGATACTCTAAGCCTTTTGAAGCATGTAATGTTAGTAATTGCACGGCATCAGATTCGTCCTCTTCTTCGTTACGCTCAAGCATATCGCGCAAGGTCAGTTTACTAACCACCTCAGCAAGGTTCAGCGGTGGGTTATCTGCATCACCTGTCAGCATATCGGTGATCCAACGATATAGCTCTGAGACGTTTTTCATGCGCATTTCAGCAGCTTTTGCACTCGGTGATGACTCATATAGATAAGCTTCGTAATTAATTTGTCTAACTAGTTCTTTTACTGCTTCAAGGGTATCACCCCGAACTGCATTATCAGATAGCTCAACTACCCAACGGGCAAAGCCAGCTAAGGCATTAAAGCCACGCCCTTTTAATCGGTGCGCAAGCTCAGGCTCAAAGCATGCAGCAAATAAGCTGATATGCTTTTCATTAGCAAGGGTACCTAGCTTTTCCAGTGTGACAGTACCAATCTCACGACGTGGCGTATTAACAATACGTAAAAATGCGTTGTCGTCGTCTTGATTCACCAATAAGCGCAAGTACGCCATGATATCTTTGATTTCTGAGCGAGAGAAAAACGACATACCGCCGCTGATTTTATAAGGAATACGGTTACTCATGAGTGCTTTTTCAAACACTCGCGCTTGGTGGTTACCACGGTATAAAATCGCATAATCTTTATAACTAGTGCGCTTCATGAATTTATGAGAAATGATCTCTGCAACCACTCGCTCAGATTCATGCTCTTCATCTCGGCAACCAATTACTTTAATGGGCTCACCATAACCAAGTTCACTGAATAGCTTTTTATCAAACTCATGCGGGTTATTAGCAATCAGAATATTTGCAGCTTTAAGAATTCGTCCAGCACTTCGGTAGTTTTGTTCTAGCTTAATTAAACGTAAGCCCGGAAAATCTTTACTCAATAGCACCAGATTTTGTGGCTTTGCACCACGCCATGAGTAGATAGATTGATCATCATCGCCTACCACGGTAAACCGGGCTCGTTCACCCACTAATAGCTTAACTAGCTGATACTGACTAGTATTCGTATCTTGATACTCATCCACCAGCAAGTAACGAAAACGCTGTTGCCAGCGCTCACGTGCCGTGACATTTTGACTAAGCAATAAAGTTGGGATCATGATCAGATCATCAAAATCAAGGGCATTATAGGCGCGCAGTTGATTTTGATAACGAGCATATAACTGAGCAAATAACGCTTTTTGCGGCTCACGGGCTTCGCGAACAGCACGCTCAGGTAGAATCAATTCGTTCTTCCAACTACCTATTTGCATCTTCAGCAGGTTAAGTAAATCTTTGTCCTTTTTAAGCTCTTCTTCGGTCAGCTCAGCTAATAACTGGTTGGTATCTTGGTCATCAAACAACGAAAAACCAGGTTTAAAACCTAAAGTAGTTAACTCTTTTTTGATAATCTCAAGCCCAAGCGTATGAAACGTTGAAACCCATAAGCCTTTCGACTCTTGCTTGCCCAGTGTTTGCGTTACACGCTCACGCATTTCTTTTGCAGCTTTATTGGTGAATGTAACTGCGGCAATATTACGTGCTTGGTACTCACACTTTTGCACCAAGTAAGCAATTTTATTAGTAATAACACGCGTTTTACCTGAACCCGCACCGGCTAATACCAGACACGGTCCACTGATATATTTTACCGCTTCATCTTGTTTTGGGTTGAGTTTCATAAGCCCCTAAAGAAATTATCCAAAGATAGGACGGGCAATTTTACCGTAATCACTACACTACGCCTAGCCAATAAGGTAAGATTGTTTTTTTACGTGACTCAAGGGACGAAGATGATTAACCCAGCAAAACTTGAAGAAATCGCTAAGCAAATCACTGATAACATGCCACAAGGCGTGAAAAACCTTGCCGAAACAGTCGAAGGCAAGACTAAGCAAGCTATTCAAAACAAACTTGCTGAGATGGACTTTGTAAGCCGTGATGAGTTTGATATTCAAAGCCAAGTACTTATTCGTACTCGTGAGAAACTCACTGAGCTTGAAGAGAAAGTTGCTTTACTTGAGCAGCAACTTGCTAGCAAACAAGACGAACAATAAAAAAGGAGAGCTAATTAGCTCTCCTTTTTTCTACCATATTCGGTATTAACTTTTTTCGGCAACGCGTTCGAAAACACGCTTAACCGCAATTCCGTATGTATCACTGGCTTCTTCAGCACAAGTTACTACCGACTCTAAATCATTAAGGTGGCCATTGGCTAAACCATAAACCCAACCATGGATTGTTAAATCTTGACCTTTTGCCCAGGCATCTTGGACGATATTAGTACGGCAAACATTACGTACTTGTTCAATAACGTTGAGTTCTATCAGGCTATTTAAACGCTCTTGTTCTGGTAATGAGTTGAGTTGTTCAATGTGTTTTTCTTTTACATCACCTACATGACGAAGCCAGTTATCAATTAAACCAAAACTCGCTCCGTTCAATACCGCCTGTACACCACCACAACCATAGTGGCCAACGACCATTATGTGCTTCACTTTAAGTACTTCAACGGCATATTGCATCACCGAAAGACAGTTATGATCAGTATGAACAACGACATTTGCTACGTTTCGATGAACAAATAACTCTCCAGGTAGCAAGTCTACTATTTCATTTGCAGGTACACGTGAATCAGAACAACCGATCCACAGGTACTCTGGATTTTGCTGCATTGATAGAATTTTAAAAAACTCAGGATCACTTTCACTCGTACGCGCAGCCCAACGTCTATTATTTTCGAATAAATTTTTTAACTTTCTCATTGCGCCTCTTTACGGTATTTAATAATTAGCTTGGATCAAGATATTCCTTGGTGTCAGCTGCTTTTCACAAAACGTACTAACTGTTACTTGATAACCTTGTTGTTGCAAATATAAAGCACGATCGAGCACGAGCCAAACTTCAATTGCCCTTCTGAATACATGTCGGACGAGTTCAACTCGCTCAGTAACCCTTTTGCGTTTTTTACCTATAGTTAAAAACTTATTGTAATCAATACCTTCAGGCAGTGATAATGATTTTTTCTCAGCAGCCCATAAACAAAATGAACCAAAAGAATCAGAAAAAATAGCTTTGTTCACTGATGGCACACTTACATAGTGCATTTCACCAGTGAGTGATTTACGTAATGCATCAAATCCAAGTCGCCATTCAACTTCTGTTTTTCTTACCTTATCAACTCGGCTTGGTGCGGTCACAGTTTCTTGCAGCGCTAGTTTTAAATCGCGATGAGTAAGCGCAAGCTGGCTTTGTTTTGCAGGCTCGCTCATTGCTTGATAGGCGTTATCTGTGAATAAATGATAACAACATGGTGAAAAGCTGATTTGCTGGGTTTTCGCTTTGCTCGCTTGCTGCATAAATGTTTGATGCAAACGACCACAGGCATGTAAAGCAACTGCATGCTGCTGGCGCTCAAAAAAACCATCGGTGTCGTCGGTTAATACATCAGCTTGTGAAAATTGCATTGCCAATTGCTGTTGCTTAGCACTGTGCTGACCTTGATCACACAAGTGTTGTTGTAGCTCAATGCTATGTACACTTGGCGCTCCATTAAATGCCAACATACGACCTAAATGCCCCTTACCTGCGCACCATTCTAAAACGGGCTGGTTAAATGACTGCTGACTAACAGCTGCAACAAAGTCTTGTAATTGCTCAAATTTACGGCCTTTAATGCCATTACTTATCCAAAACGGAAACTCATTACGAGCCAAATTGATAGCAGGTAACTCACACAACTCAGCCAGCTGTTCAATGTTTTCAATTTCATCAGCAAAATAACGATATAAAGCTTGCTGATCGGCATCTAGTTCACTCACTTGTTGGTCATCCAGCGCCCATAATAAGTGGGCTAATTCAGGCCAAGGAAGATCATCAAAATCAAATGCGGTACATTGCCAGTATTGGCGGGTTGAAAATAGCAGTGCATCTAAGGCAGCAAAGTGCTCGGCAAGTGTCATAACTACTTAGCGACAAGAAATAAAAAGCAGTATAACAGTTTTTATCTTATTTAACGTCGGTTACTGCTGATCAAGCGAATGTACAATGGCACACATGCAATACTTAAAATGATTGCAAGGATCAGCATCCAAGATAGCTCAAACCCTTCTGTTTGCTGTTGATCATACATAAAGCCTTCAAAAGCCTGATCAAACTCATCCTGATCTAAGCCATATAAATCTGCAATCAAGCGCCACTTTGCCATCGACATATTACCTAGATTAATTCCTGGAGGTTGGATGTAGCTTTTTAAAACATGCGCTTCATAGGCCAGCTCTTGTACGCTTTTCTGGGTAGCATAGTGCTGCTTGGTTACATCGATGCTTTCTTCTAAGTGTAATAAGGCATAACGCCACCCTTTTAAGCTGGCACGATAAAAGCGCTCAACAACCTCTGGCTTTTTCGCTAAAAATTGCTCAGAGGTATATAAAATATCGCCATACACATTCAAACCAAACTTTTGCGGGCAAATGAGTCGGTGACCTACTCCTTGCAATGTCATCGTGTAAGGCTCATTAGTGACATAAACTTGCACCGCATCTATATCACCGGCGAGCCACTCTTTAACGCCTCCTTCATGGCTAGCTGCCATCAAGCTTTCTAGGCTCAATCCTGCACGCTGTAACATCACCAGTAACTCAGCATTTTCTATTGAACCGATTTTACTTAGCTTTTTACCAGCAAAGTCTCTAGGCTGAAAAATATCTGAGTTATTTTTTACCATCCAGCAATAAGGCGAAAACTGCAATATTGCCCCAAGGGCAACAACCGGTGCGCCTTGCTGGCGCTTTTGTAATATGCCTGAGTGAGTAATAGCAAAGTCAGCTTTGCCGCTTAACACTTTAGGGAAGGTATCTGGGTGGTTTGGATCGGCAGGTATAATAGAGACATCAAGGCCCGCTTCCTTATAAAAGCCTTTTTCTGCAGCCATATAATAGCCTGCAAATTGATACTGGTGAGTCCATTTTAATTGTAAGCTAACTTTATCAGCGCACAGTGCGCTCATAGAGAGCATTAAACAGATTAACCCTAGTAGGCTTTTTATACCTTGCACGCATCATCCTTGCTCGAGAACCGTGCATTAACTATAGGAAAAATAGAGGAAAAATCAAGACTGCTAGTGAACAGTCTTGATTATATTAAGCTACTGATTTGCCGCTTTAACTTCACTAAGTTCTTGACCTTGGCTAGTTAAGAACTGGGTGAAACATGGGTTGTTCGTTTCATCTTGAACGTTGTATCCCAAACGGTTCAAATGCTCATTGAATACCTCATAATCACTCGGTTCAATAGCAAAGGCCGCCAGCACATTACCAATCGATCCACCATGGTTGCGGTAATGGAATAAAGTAATATTCCAGTTACTACCAAGGGTATCTAAGAATCGTGCCAGTGCGCCTGGGTATTCAGGAAACTCAAAGCGTAATAAACGCTCATGAAGTTGAGCTGGCGCTTTACCACCAACCATATAACGAATATGCAATTTAGCCAGCTCGTTATCTGATAGGTCACAAAACGTATAGCCGTTTTCTGTCAGTGTCGCTTTTAGCTCATCAAGCTCTTGTTGGCCTTGTCTTAAAGCAATACCTACAAAGATTTGTGCTTCGCCAGGGCCTGCATAGCGATAATTAAATTCGGTGATAGCTCTGCCACCTAACGAGTTACAAAACTGCTTAAAGCTGCCCTTCTCTTCTTTGATAGTCACGGCAAGCAATGCTTCGTTCTTTTCGCCAAGAGCTGTTCGTTCAGCAACATAACGTAAGCGGTCGAAGTTTAAATTTGCACCCGATAAAATCGCGGCTACATTTAAACCTTTCACTCCATTTTGTTGACACCATTTTTTCAAGCCAGCTGTTGATAATGCCCCTGAAGGTTCAGCTATAGCGCGAGTCGAAACAAAGATATCTTGCATTGCTGCGCAGATTTCATCGCCCGTTACAGTCACCACTTCATCACAAAACTTTTGTGCTAAACGAAACGTTTCTGTGCCGATGACTTTTACTGCTACACCATCTGCAAAGCTACCAACACGGTCAAGCTCAACCGGCTTACCTGCTTCAAGGGCTGCTTTTAAGCAGGCACTCTCATCGGCTTCAACACCGATGACTTTAATATCAGGACGTAACGACTTAATGTACACTGCCATGCCTGCAAGTAAACCACCTCCGCCTACAGGAATAAAGACTGCATCAAGATCATTGAGTTGCTGCATTAATTCACGAGCAACGGTACCTTGACCAACAATCACATCTGCATCATCAAACGGTGGTACAAACACCCCATTGCGCTGCTCTGTGAGCTCTAGAGCATGAGCCTTTGCAGCATCAAAATGATGGCCGTGTAATACCACTTCACCACCTAAAGAACGCACTGCATTCACTTTAATTTCTGGTGTTGTAACAGGCATAACAATAGTTGCTTTATGCCCTAAAAATGAAGCACTTAGAGCTACGCCTTGCGCATGATTACCAGCCGATGCTGTAATCACATCAGAACCTTTTGGCAATTTGCTCAATTTATGAAATGCACCGCGTAGTTTAAATGAATAAACAGGTTGTTGGTCTTCACGCTTTAACCACACATGATTGCCTAGCCGAGCACTAAGATCAGCCATTTCGCTAACCTCAGTGACTTTTGCAAGCGGCTCCATGTTCGCTTGAATGATAGCGCGAAAATAATCGAGCTCTTGAGAAACCATAATTAACTAAGCTCCTCAAGTTTAGCTAAATCACGCACAGCTCCTTTGTCTGCACTGGTGGCTAGTAAGGCATAGGCTTTAAGTGCAGATGAAACATAACGGTCACGATCTAGAGGTTTGTAAGCATCTTTCCCGCGTGCAAGTTGCTTTTGCTTACGAGCTTCAAGCTCTTCATCAGAAAGAGCTAATGTGATTTCGCGAGTTGCGATATCAATTACTATCTTATCGCCATTTTCAACATAGGCAATTGCACCACCGCTTGCCGCTTCTGGGGAAACGTGACCAATTGATAAACCCGATGTACCACCTGAGAAACGACCATCAGTGATCAGCGCACACTTTTCACCTAAGCCAACTGATTTTAAATAACTGGTTGGGTACAGCATTTCTTGCATGCCTGGGCCGCCTTTTGGCCCTTCGTAGCGAATCACAACAACATCACCCGCTTTTACTTCACCGTTAAGAATGCCTTCAACCGAGTCATCCTGTGATTCGTAAACGACTGCTGGGCCTTCAAAATGCAGCATTTCTTCAACCACACCAGCACTTTTAACAATACAACCATCAAGGGCTAAGTTACCCGATAGCACCGCTAAGCCACCATCTTGACGAAACGCATTTTCAACGCTGCGGATACAACCATTTTCACGGTCATTATCCAGTTCAGGCCAGCGGCATTCTTGGCTCATTGCTTTTGTTGTGCGGATACCAGCAGGGCCTGCTTTATAAAATTTTTGCGCTACTTCATTACTTGGATCAGTCGCATCCCATTTAGTTACCATTTCAGCCATTGTATGACCCGCCACATGATCAACAGATAAATCGACAAGGCCTGCTTTACCTAACTCACGGATAATAGCCATCATGCCACCAGCGCGATGTACATCTTCAATATGGTATTTGTTTGTCGCTGGTGCCACTTTACATAAGAATGGTGTTTTGCGAGAAAGCTCATCGATATGCGACATATCAAAATCAACACCCGCTTCTTGCGCTGCTGCTAGTAAGTGTAAAACCGTATTTGATGATCCACCCATAGCAATATCAACCACCATTGCATTCATGAAAGCGGTACGATTGGCAATAGCGCGTGGTAACACTGCTGCATTATCTTTTTGATAATACTCACGACATAAATCAACAATGCGTGCACCTGCTTCAACATACAGTTGTTTACGGTCTTTGTGGGTCGCAAGTGTAGTACCGTTACCCGGTAGTGCCAGACCAATCGCTTCTAATAAACAGTTCATTGAGTTAGCAGTAAACATACCCGAACATGAACCACAGGTAGGGCATGCCGAGCGCTCAACTTTTTCAGAGTCTTCATCGCTTACTGAAGTATCAGCACCCTTAACCATGGCATCAACTAAATCAAGTTTGATGTCGATATCAGCAAGGCGTGTTTTACCCGCCTCCATTGGACCACCTGATACAAAAATGACAGGAATGTTTAAACGAAGTGCTGCCAGCATCATTCCAGGAGTGATCTTGTCACAGTTAGAAATACAGATCATGGCATCAGCGCAGTGGGCATTTACCATGTACTCAACTGAGTCAGCAATTAAATCACGCGATGGGAGTGAATACAGCATTCCGCCGTGACCCATCGCGATACCATCATCGATTGCAATAGTATTAAATTCTTTTGGTACACCACCCGCTTCGGTAATGGTTTCGGCCATCAGCTCACTGAGCTGGTTAAGGTGAACATGACCCGGTACAAACTGAGTGTACGAGTTTACAACAGCGATAATAGGCTTACCGAAATCTTTATCTGTCATTCCTGTTGCACGCCATAAAGCACGCGCTCCTGCACGTTTTCGACCCTCTGTTGTTGTTGCACTTCTTAATTTAGCCATAATTACCTCAGTTTTTGCAGTGGCATGCCACTGACTTCCTCATTCCTAATTTATTACTCACTAAAGCATCAGTTTGATTGCTCTAGTTACCTGTTGATTTATACTAGATTGCTTGTTGTTGAAATTGGTTTTCAACATTGACGTGTTTTACATCGACCAATTTACTCAACTGTGATGTTAGTAGATAAATCGGCTTATCGCTGTCTACTGTCATGGTGACGTGAAACGCTTCATCAGCCATTTCTAAATTCATTGTTGTTAGGTCAAAGCCGCGATGACGCGCAACGCGTAAAAAGCGCTCTACAGCGACACTTTGATTCTTTAGTGCAATCGTTAGGGTGTGTTTCATTTTACTGTCTCCGTCATCATTTCATCGTTGGCTGCACCAGGCGGTACAAGCGGCCATACATTTTCTTTATCATCGATACAGGCATGGAGAATGTATGGACCTTTACTAGTTACTAACGCATCAACCGCAGCATCAACTTCATCTGCTTTAGTGATAGTTTGACCTGGAATACCAAACACTGCTGCTAACTGCACAAAATCAGGATTATCTGAAAGGTTTGTTTCAGAATAACGACCTTCAAAAAATAGCTGCTGCCATTGACGTACCATGCCTAAACGTTGGTTATCTAAGATTAAAATTTTAACTGGCAGATTGTTACGACGAATCGTTGCCAGTTCTTGAATGTTCATCATGATTGAACCATCACCCGACACTGTGATCACAAAATCATTTGGGCGAGCAACTTGTGCACCGATGGCTGCTGGTAGACCAAAGCCCATGGTACCTGCACCACCACTACTTAAATGATTGCTTGGGTGACTAAATTTCATGTGCTGCGCAACCCACATTTGATGCTGACCCACATCACAACACACCACACCAGTTGATGGCATTTTTTGGCTTAGCTGGTTCAATAAATAAGGTGCGAATACTTTTTCACCCGGGTAGTCATAGCGCCATGCATGCTCTTTCATCATGCTTGCAATGTGCGTTAGCCACTCATCTGGAGTTACAAAACACTCTAGTTGCGGTAATGAAGTTTTTAAGTCTGCCACTAATGACGCTTTTACAGGCTTACGTTTACCAATCTCTGCGGCATCAATATCAAGGTGAATAACCTTTGCTTTTGCCGCAAACTTGCTTAAGTTTCCAGTGACACGGTCGTCAAAGCGGGCACCAATACAGACCAAAACATCACACTCTTGCACCGCTAAGTTAGCCGCTTTACCACCATGCATACCTAGCATTCCTAGGTCATATTCATAATCAGGTAATACACTACCTAACGCTTTTAACGTTGATACTGCAGGCATATGTGTTTTTTCTAAAAACTGCATTAATTCATCTTGTGCACTGGCAGCTTGTACACCACCACCGATATACGCTACAGGGCGCTGGGCTTCACTTAAGATTTGATTGGCAATAGCAACTTGGTTTGAGTCTAATTTTGGTAAGTGATCTTCGGCAGCTAACCAAGGATGAAATGGTACTTGCGCCATTTGGATGTCTTTCGGAATATCTACTAACACAGGACCAGGACGGCCGCTTTGCGCTAAGTGGATGGCTTCTTGTAATATTTCGGCTAAATCTTCAGCTCTTTCAACCATGTAACTATGCTTGGTGCAAGATAACGACATGCCTAACACATCCACTTCCTGAAAGGCGTCGGAGCCTATCGCTGCGGTTGGTACTTGACCTGTGATAGCAAGTAATGGCACTGAATCCATCATCGCATCGGCAAGGGCTGTGATTAAGTTGGTCGCCCCAGGGCCGGAAGTAGCAAAACACACGCCTAACTTACCTGTGCTTCGCGCAAAACCCACAGCGGCAAAGCCAGCCCCTTGTTCATGACGGGTCAAATAATGTTTGACTGGCGCACCGTACAAAGCGTCGTAAATAGGCATAATGGCACCACCCGGGTAACCAAAAACATCCTTAACGCCATGTTTAGCTAATAAATCGATTGTTAACTCTGCGCCTGTCATCGTAAATCCTCATTCCTCAGTGACATTGTGTATTTGCTGCGACTCAAACCTTAAAACGAAAAAGCCCCCCGAACTGTTAAGTGCGGGGGGCTTTTAAATGCTTTACTTTTCTCTAAGCACTAACTAGCCCCCGCGGTGATAATAATCACCACGACGTTAATTAGAATTAGAGAAAGTTTGTTTGTAAGCATTTATCTGTAACCAAAATTTGTTCATTTGTAGCGGATATCTAGCCATCCCGCTGCCTTTTTCTATTAGTACCGCGCTAGGGCCTGTAAGTCAACATAAAAATCAATTCAAAAAACAGTCTAAAAAGCAAAATTAAAGAAATAAATATCTAACAAATGAAAATATCGAGATTTATATTTCACTATTTTTTATATATCGAAATTTCATACCTCGTTATTCACTATTCTATGATTGATTAATTTTTATCAAAAACATGCAATTTTCTTTGCTTTAAGCTGATTTATTTTAACGCCTCTGAAAAATTAGTTTAGTATTGAAAATAACCACGTTATGAAAAGGAAAGTTATGAAGTTCGTCCAGCGTATAAATGCCCTGTTTTTTATGCTGCTACTGCTTGGTTTCAGCCAACATGTACTCGCAGAGCCGGGATTATGGAAAGTAGAGAAAAACGGAGTTACTTCTTATTTATTTGGTACTGTCCATGTTGGTGATAAAAGCATGAAAGGATTACCAAGCAAGGTAACTAAAGCACTCGATAACTCAGATAAAGTCATCGTTGAAGTCGATATCAGCGTGATTTCCCCCATGGAAATGCAGCGCCGGTCATTGCCATTTATGATGCTGAAAAATGGTAAAACCTTACAGTCAGAGTTATCGCCAGAAAACTACACTAAATTACAAAAATACTTTGCTGATAAATCAATTGATATTGCGATGTTTAAAAACCTAGCACCGTGGGCGGTAATGGTCACCATGATGCAAATGGAGTTCCAAAGTGTTGGTTTTTCAGATCCGTACGGCATCGACAAGCAAGTACTTGCTTATGCTAAACAGCATGACATATCAGTAGGTGAGCTAGAAACCCTAGAACACCAAATGGAAATGTTTGAACACTTAGCAATTATGAATGACAAAATGATCGAAGAAACATTCGACCAACTTGCTGATGTAGATACCTACTTTTTTGGTCTTATTAAGGCTTGGAAATCGGGCGATATGAAAACACTTACGCAGTTTTACAACGAAAGTTTTGATGACTCTCAATATGGTCAGCTAAGTGAGCAAGTTATGTTGATAGACCGTAACAACAATTGGGTTAATCAACTATCTGCTCGCATCGGTAAAGAAAAGCTGTTTATTGCTGTCGGGGCTTTACACCTACCTGAGCAACACGGATTGTTAAAACAACTAACAGATAAAGGTTTTACCATTACCCGTATATAAGTTAAGTAATCCGAATATAAAAAGCGCTTTATGGCGCTTTTTTTGTGAAATCAGACATCTCTAAATAGTTTTCGATACCTACAATTTTATCACTCGCGTGGTGATTAACATAAACCACGGTACTGGTACCTGCAGCGCAGATCTTTTCTATCAGTAATAAAACTCGCTGCCTATTTGCTTCATCGAGACCTAAGCAAGGTTCATCAAGAATCAATAAATTAGGGTGCTTAACCATAGCTCGTGCAATTAACAGCAAGCGTTGATCACCAAAAGACAACTGACTAAATGAGCTGCTTTGTTTATCACTTAAACCTAATAAAGCCAACCACTTTTTAGCAATGGTTAGCTGTTTATCAGTGGCTTTTTGATAAAGACCAATGCTGTCATAAAAGCCCGAAACTACCGTATTGAGCGCCGAGATACTGACCCGATAATCCATATGCAGCGCGTTAGAAATATAACCAATGTGCTGTTTAATTTGCCAAATACTCTCACCACTTCCGCGCTGATAGCCAAACACCTTAATATCATTGTTATAACACTGTGGGTTATCACCAGTGATAAGGTTCAGCAAACAGGTTTTACCTGAACCATTTTTGCCTGTTAACTGCCAATGCTCGCCTTGGTTTATTTGCCAGTTTAGTTTTTCAAAAACGACCTCACCGCCATAGCCCACTGCTGCGTTATTGAGTCTTACCAGCATAGAGTCATCGAGCGGAGGCGCTTGATGGTCAATATCAGCCTCAGGTATCTGTAACTGAGTATGAGTGAGATGTAATAACTTTAGTAAGTCATCGCGCTGCTCAGGGGAGGGGTTTGCTAATTGCTGAATCACATGGCCCTCTTTAACATAGGCGTAGTGATCAACAAAATCTGGTATTTCCGTTAACCGATTGAGCACAAAAATGAGGGTCGTTGTTTTACTAAACTTAGCTAGTAACTGATTGAGCTCAGTCATGGCCGTGACATCTAAACCATCAAAAGGCTCATCAAGTACAAGTAAATCTGGTCGACCTATTAATGCTCGAATCAGCATAAGTTTGCGGGTTTCACCGGTTGATAAATCGCGAAATGCTTTGCTAACTTTGTCACTAAAATCAAATAGGCTAATTAACTGCTGAAGCAACTCGCTATCAAGCTGATGTTCGTCCCGACCAGCAATTATAAGCTCATAAACCGTACTAAAAGTAGTTACGCCATCAATAATATCATCTAGATCTTTTGTAAGCTCAGTTGCGAGGAGTTGCTTTTGACTGTCAGGGGAAACTAACGCAATTCGCTCAAAGCGATTCTCATAGTGGCCTTGCTCTATTTTCGCAAAACCTGCAATGGCAGCAGCCACGGCCGATTTTCCCGCGCCATTAGCGCCTAGTAAAACCCATTGCTGCAATGGCGATACATTGATATTGAGATCATCTAAATAATAAACGTCATTACCCTGCCCCTTTAGGCTGGCTTTAACATTAACCAACTGTACTTGTTGCACTTTGAATCCTCATTCTAAGTTACCGTTAGGTTGACGTTACCGCATTCGATAAAAAAATAAAATTCGTTTAAACCTTTTTTGAACACAGCTGCGACTAAGGTATAAAAGGTCATCAACAGGAAACAGACTATGAAAAAATTACTTTGTGTAGCAGCAATAGGCCTAGCACTGACAACGTCATACGCTATGGCAAAAGATTCACGCGAACTAAGTCACAACTTCGCAATTAATGGCGCAAGCCAGCTTGATATTGATTTTCCGGTAGGCAGCTTAGAAGTTGAAAGCTATGACGGCAGCGAAGTCGTAGTTACGGTACGCATTGAACCAAAGAATGACAATAGCTGGTTCAGCTCTGATGTTGATTTATCAGATATTGAATTAAGCCATTCGCAAAGTGCTAGCTCACTTAACTTAAAATTAGATAACGATGACATTCAACAAGACTGGCATGTAAAAATGCCTAAATCGATGGCAATTGATGTCGAACTAGGTGTTGGCGATATCGAAATTAACGATGCGAGTAATTCGGTTGATATTGAACTAGGTGTGGGCGCGGTAAGAATTGATAGTGCGCTTGATGACTACAAACACATAGAGCTTGATACCGGTGTGGGCGACACCAAAATTCGCGGCTTAAAAAATGACGGTAATACCAGCCGAAAAGTTGTTAGCTCGCACTCAAGCTATCGTGGCAACGGCCAATACGATATTGAAGTAGAAGTGGGTGTTGGCGACATCAAGGTAACACACTAATTTAATACTTAGGTTATCCCTGTGAGCTCTCAGTAAATAAAATGCTGAGAGCTTTTTGCACCGAATCTAGGGTGATAGGTTTGTATACGTGCAGGTTTGCCCCAAGCTCATACACTCGTTGCAAATCATCATTTGATGTATTGGCAGTTACCACCAAAATAGGCACCTGCTGGCCCTGCTCATTGCGAATAATATCAATTGCTTTAAAGCCATCCATAACCGGCATATTCAAATCCATAAAGATTAAATCATAGTGCTTATCTGACGTTTTATCTGTGGCGATTAAACCATTTTCAGCCACATCAAAACTGTAATTTAAATGACTTACTATACGTCCTAAAATAGTGGCATTAAGTGGGTTATCTTCGACGATTAAACAATGTAAAGATTGCGGAATTGACTCAGGCATTGCAGGTGTGGTTGCACACTCTAGCTCTAAATTCATCACCACCTTCGCACCTTGTGGCTCGGCATTAAGAAATTGGATCTCTCCCTTTAATGCTTTGACAATGTGCATAACCCGTAGCACCCCAGTTTTTAACCCTTGGAAATGTTGTTCAAAGTCATTTTCGTAACTAAGTAAGTCTGTCGGCGGTTTTTCAAAGCCTTTACCGTTATCTTGTATTTCCATTACAAAGTGCCGCTCACCCTGACACGCTGCTGTTACGGCAATACGGCCTTGGCTTGGAGTAAATTTAACGGCATTATTAATAATTTCAGCAACGATTTGAGTCAGCCTAGCATGGTCAGTGATTACCTCTTTATTGAGTGACTCAGCTAAATTCACGCTCAAGGTAATACCTTTATCATTACAGGCATATCCAAACGGTGAGATAGCTTGCTTTAATGTTGATAACAAATTGCTGCTAGTAAAGCTTAACTGCCATTCTCCCGAGGTAAGCTGATGTAAGTCATTTAGCTCATCTAGCATTGCCACCAACCTGTTAACGCAATAAAGCGCCTGCTGTTTAGTTAGCTGCTGACTGTCGCTAATATCAAGGGCTTCGATTGATGCAGTTAATCCTTGCAATGGTGTTCTAAACTCGTGACTGGTGCGGGCAATAAAACGCTCTTTATTTTTATTTACACGCTCAGCAAACTCTTTTTGCTCCTTGTACTTAGCAATGTTGTTAGTGATCAGTTTCTCCATAGGTTTAAAAATGAAAAATAGCTCAGCGACTAATAACGCTATGGTTGTGAGCCAAAACAACAACTCTAAAACCGCCAAAAATGTCACTTTTTGAACTGATTTTTGCTCAAGTAATTTAACCGCTTGGTCCAGTTTAGTTAGCAGCGCCTCAAGCTGGTTGCTAACAAATGTTGGGCGATCCACATAGCCAAAACCATCGGTATTGTTGAGTAATAGCTGCGCTTTACTAACATAACGCTTCACGTGCTCATCTAATGCAGTAGGCGGCGAGAAGTAATGAGCCTCAAGCGCCTCATTCAAATGAATATAGTGACCTTGCTCATCTTGCTGAATTAAAAATTGATGCCCTGCAATGAACTGCTCAACGGATTGTTGCAATAGCCTTCGGTGTTGCTGTTGAAAATGTTCGGATTCAAGATTGGTAAGTGCATTGCCATACAAGGCTATTTTTTGTGACAGCATGCGTTGCTTACCGGCAATATTAATGACTTTGGCATCACCCTTTTGGATATACAAAAGGCTCTGTATCAAGATAGCTGATACAGAGATCAATATAGCAATCGCCAATAATCCCCAGCGATATCGTTTTCTAATATCTATGATTAGCTGCAACGTGCTTTACTCATTATTTTTTTTAAAATAATTGTAGTTCATAGAATACAAGAAAGCCCACTTGAAGTGGGCTTTAAAGATGACACTCAACAGAAATTTATCTATTTTCCAATCGATTATAATCAAACAAACCAAACTCGACGCCACGATATTCTTTTGCTACACGGTGTAAAATATCACTATATTGCCAAAACTGCGGATGCGTACGGCGAATTGCAAACTCGCTTTTCAGATCTCTGTAGGCTGCTTCATCTGTTGCTTTTGCAAGCCCAGCTGCAAATGCAGCAATCTGCTGTTCGTTGTGTAGATACCAAATTGCTTCTGGGTAATCACCTATAAATCCAGGCACAATCGTCACTGTATCTTCATCATAAGCACGCTGACCCTCTTCGTTCAGTAAGCTTGAAATATTGTAATGAGCATTATGGTGGATCAGGGTGTATGCCTTATGTTTATCATCGCTACCTTTGACTAACACAAATGAAATTTGCGGCAGCAAGTTAACGGCTTTAACCGGAAGATCGTTAATTTTAGCCAATGGTTCAGGCACTTTGGTATAGTCATAGCGAGGGCTCAAAATGGGCTTCAGTTTATCTTTAAGCATATTGAACAACTCAGATTGAGGGTCCTTGGTTTTGTATTCAATGCCTGTAGGTTGACTAAATGACAATTCATCTTCAAAGAAGCTCGTTAAGCTAGGTGGTGATTTACGATACCACTGGGCTTTAATTTCTTTACGCTTAGCTTCTGGTAACAAGGCAAGGTAGTTTGCTTCACCCTCTAAACGTAAAAAGTCCATATACAAGCGAGTTAACAACTGATGACCAATGTTGCCATACACATCAAAGCCCGCCACCAGCAGGTAGTGAATACGTTCAAATAATGCGTAATCAAGTATCCAAGCGGTCTTTGGTTGCTGGCCAATCCAGCCCTTAACAACCGTTGCGCTATCAAAATGACGAAACACCGTAAGTGCTGCATTTTGGTTATGACCATCACCTTGCCAAAGTAAATCTGTTGTTAGGTGCTGACCGTTCTCAAACATTTTATTTGCCAGTGCAACTTTAGCAGACAAATATTTGTTTTGGCGTTTTGAATACTTCACCCAACTAGAAATCGGCAAGGCATTACTTTCTTCTTCAGCTGGTAATGCTAAGGCATCTTCATGTTGTAACAACAATTCACCCACTTTTGGTGTCGCCGCCATTTCAGGTTTCGCAAAGCCAACCCAGAACTGATCGTTAATCACGTTTAACGCAATTTGACCACGACAAACAGGCCCTTTAATAAAGCCCATAATAATCAGCTCAGCTTCATCAAGCATAAATTGATAGCGTGAGTTTACTGGGATTGCAGCAAACGCTTTAAATGGGTTTGATGCGACTTCTGGTTTATAGCTTGGTAGTTTATTTACTTGGTAATCAGCCTCAATAAATTGCGAGTTTATGCGCGCTAGCTTTTCGTCATTTAATGCTAAAGGTAAATGTGTTTTCGCTAAGATAGTCGAACGGTCATGCATCAATCGGTAGTAAACTCGCTCAACCTTAGGATCTTCATAAGGGCGACGTGTACTAATATATTTAATCTCTTCACCCGGCGGAGTCGAAGAACGTACTAGCTTAAAATAACTGTGTTTATCGCCATGCTCAGGGAAGTAAATATGTGCTAAATACCAGTGCTCATAGATATAGCGAGCCGCTAGTTGATGCTTTAAACCATCTTGGTTTAAGAAAGCTTCCCAGCGTTCGACTTGTTTTAGCACTCCTTCTTCAGGAGGCTCAATATGAGCAAGGTAACCGCCCTTTTTAAGCCATTTAGCAAGGTGCTGAAATTCTTCGCTTGAGATACCAGGCAAACCATAAGGCATACCACTGTGAGGATTATCCTTAGCAAATGAGTCAAACTCGTTCATCGTGGTACATGTTTGTTCACGATCGAGTGAAAAATCAAACTCATCGCCTAAAATAGCTTGCTTAGGCAGTGGGCTGCTTTGCTTAAGCACTAAAGCATTGTAAAGCACACTTCCAGCAAGATTAGCTTCTTCTGTTTGTGCACGCTCATTTAGTACTGGGGTAAAACCTTTTTCACGCCACTGAGCGGTACTTGTCGCATCAAATAGTAAGCGGCTTGGCTCTTGCGCTAATAACCGAGTACCATCATAGACAAGCTCTTTACTTAAACCTCGGTCAATTCCTTCAACTGAAGATAATTTAAGCTGACAAGGTGCGTCATAACAGCCGTGACAAACAACACAACGAGTATCGAGAACAGGTTTTACATCGTTTAAAAACTCTGCCCCCTCTAAAGTTGATGCGGCAACAACACGCTCTCTTGGCTGCTCTTCACCAAACAGTTCATCGTAATGAGCTGCACCTAGATAAGCACAGCCACTTAATAAAATGAGGCCAAATACGGTCGTGAGGAGTTTTCTCATCCTTCCTCCTCGATATCTTCAACGTCATCACCTAAATCAAAGGTCGGCATCATATCAACTTGAGGCGACACAAAGGTTTGGTCATTGTCGCAGCTAAGCATAGCGCTTAATAGTGGCCCACGAACTAAAGTCAGTTGCGCATCGTGCTCGCCATCATTCAATGCTTGATAGTCATCATTTAACACTTCAAGACGGTATTCATTAATAGCAATTGCGACACTGCTATCAACAGCTGGGTTTTGGCAAAGCTGTGCGAGTAACTCTTCGCTTAGCGTTACATGCAATAGTAAATCTGGAGACTCGATGTCACGGCTATGAAGATTTTCATCGAAATAAAAAAGAGGAAGGGTTAAATCGCTATTTTGCTCTAATTCCATGTGCTGTTCTCTACATCAAAATGACTTTTAATTGTACGAGTATAGCAAACTATAAGTTCAATAATTAGCGAAACTTATCAGCCGTTAGCTGCTTTTTAGCTGCTAACTAGCCGAGTTATAAAAACCTAGAAAAAAGAATTACCAAGGTAGCGTTTCGCCGTTTGAATGCCAAAACCCACCTGTGTTGCTAAGATTTAATTCATCAATCCGTTTGATGAGCCGCTCTGCAGCAGTTTCAGGGCTGATATCTCCTGCAAAATTAACCATTTGCGTTTGTACAAAGCCCGGATGGAATAACCCTACGGCAATTTTTTTATCTTTTAACTCATGGGCTAAACTAACACTAGCTGCATTAAGCGCGGCTTTTGACATACGATAGCCGATGTAACCGCCCGAGCCATTATCAGTAATTGAACCCATGCGCGATGTGATCATCGCCACTTTTGCATCAATACCTAAGTTTTGCTGTAACGCATGAGTAATACGAATAGGCGCGATACTGTTCACACTTATTTGCTTTTCGATGGCAGCAAAGTCCATGTCAGCTAAAGTTTCGTTATGAAAAATACCGGCGTTATTAATCAAAATATCAATTTTGTCGCCGTGTAAGTAATTGGCAAGTGTTGCAACATCACCGGCGTTAGATACATCAATGTCGCTAATAACTTTCACATCGAGTGCTTGGAGCTCTTCGCTTGGCGTGCGAACCACTGCAGTAACACGGTAACCTTGGGCTGAATACTGTTTACAAAAATTAAGGCCAATACCTTTATTGGCCCCTGTAACCACCACATGCTTAGTCATCAATCTGCTCCTTAGTTGGGTTTTCTATATCCAAACCACCTCAAGGTGCGAGTTTCAACATCTTGAGGTGGCTTGGGTGTATATATACCTTGGGACAGATTAACAAAAACCAAGATGTTAAGTTAATTCATCAATGGTTGATTTAAGAATTGAAAATACAGCCCCTTGTGGATCGGTAATAACACTAAAGCGCCCAACATCTGGGATGTCTGTCGCTGGCACACAAATAACCCCATTAAGCTGCGTTGCTTTGGCAACCGCCTGATCGCAATCTGCTACGGCAAAATACGGCATCCAATGGGGTGGAATGTCATCTGGCCATTCATTGGTCATTTCAAGCATGCCTGCTATCGGTTGCTCATCAATGGTGAATAAGATGTAGTCCATGCCCTCCATGGGTTTCACCTCAAACTGCCATCCAAATAACTGACAATAAAAGTCGCGACTTTTTTGCATGTCTTTCGACACAAGTTCAAACCAGTAAGGCAGGTTAAGCTCTTGCACTCGTTTAGCCCCGATATGCTCACCAGCTTGCCACAAGGCAAATGTTGCACCGCCTGGCTCTTGTAGCATCACCATGCGACCTGCTTTCATTACATCATGCGGCCCTGCCAAAACAGTTGCACCTAATGATTTTGCCTGCTCTGTGCTTTGATCAACATCATCAACAGCAATGTACAATAACCAATGGGTTGGCATCTCGCTCATACTTGCTGGCAGTTGATACATAGCGGCAATATCATCACCTTGCTTTTGCAGCATGGTGTAAAACATATCTTCGCCTATTGGTTGGTCGTCAAAATCCCAATCAAATAATTGCGTATAAAATTGCTTCGCAGCTAGCCAGTCTTTCGCGCATAACTCTGCCCAGCAGAAAGTACCTGCGGGGTGTTTTGTATTTATTTTTGTCATGGCTGTTCCTCCTTGGTTAAACTTAAGCAACAATCGCAAAATTTACCAATCAAACCAGACAATAGTTGCAACACTTCGTTGAAGCACATAATTTTATCTTAGCTGAAAAGGGCAATGAGTAGCGCTAGCAACGCTGAGTTACAGAGACAAAAATGCCGTTAAAAAAGCGGCATTACGATATTTAATTAGTGATGATGCCCATGCTCACCTTTGAGCTGATTACCTTGCGCATCATAAAATCCGCTTGCACCATGCTCAACAAACCCTAAGTTGATCATTTTAGCTAAAAACGGGTCGCTTTCATTATCACCGATATCTGCGTAATCGGTCGTTTGATAGTTATCCCATTTCGCAAATTCTACCTGCACTTTTTGCTGATTGTGATGGCTGGCTGTTAAAACAATTTCACGGCTATAGCTGGGTGTTGAAATACGAATTGCTTTGAGTAACTTTTGATTGGCAAGCCAGCTTAACTCTATTTTGCTATCACCCTGCTGTTGTGTGTAATAATCCGTTAGCTCACAGCCTTCTCCTGCGCTTTTTTGGTGCGTCATAGAGGCTAGGAATTTATCGCTTACTAGCTGATATTTGCTACTCCAATCTTGTTCACCTTGCACTTCCGATGGTTGATATTCAATACCACGCTGCGCATGCTGAAAATAACGAATTGGGCGAATTTGTTGATTGCGCAACTGCTGCCATAGCTCAATAAACTGTGGATTCTGCTTAGCCACCTGATGAGGCGTACGCCAAAGGGTAAAGGTGTTTTCAGTATGCTGCTTATTAGCAACTATATCTGTTGTGACTTTATAGTCTGCTTGCGTAAAACTGGTGTTCATATCGCATTGCCCTGCAACAGCAAGTGGGCTAAGTAATGAGGCAAGTAAGATGGCTGCTTTCACGGGATTCTCTTTTTATCTTGGTTTACTTTATAACTAATTGAGTAAGGGAGGCTTAGAGCCTCCCAAGCACTCATTATTGTGCTAATTTAGCATCGGCTTGTTTAACAAGGTTAGCGGCATAATCCATAACATGGAAAATAAGGCTTTGCTCATTAGTACCTGTTACTAAATGTGCACCTGGGCCTACTGCATACACACCAACATCTTCTGCTGCGTGTGTTTCTGAGCCTAGTGGTACAACAGCTTCTTGATGGAAGCCTGGTGTTGTTGTGTCAACATCAGTTAAATCAACACGCCCTGTTACTGGCGCAAAGTTATAACCTGCATCAGCATCAGTCTCATCGCCTAAATCTCGGAAGCCGCCACCATTGGTATAACCAACCGTTGTGTATGGCATATTGTCTGCAGCAAGTGATGGCTCATCACTACCCACTGGTACTACTTTACCTAAAATTGGGTTACCACGTTTTGGATAGCCTGCAATGGTAAATACGTGGCTGTGGTCAGCAGTTACGATGATTAGTGTGTCTTCAATGCTAGTCTTATCAAGGGCAACTTGCACAGCTTTTGACAACTCAACAGTGTCGCTCAATGCGTTATAGGCATTACCTGCGTGGTGGGCATGATCAATACGTCCCGCTTCAACTGTTAACATAAAGCCATTTGCATTGTTATCTAAAATATCAATTGCCTTTGCGGTCATTTCAGAAAGTGACGGCTCACCTGCTACGTCATTCGAGCGGTCTGCTTCGTATTGCATGTGTGATTCATTGAATAAACCAAATACACGCTCAGTTGTATCTGCATCGATCGTATCAAAACCAGCTTGGTCCATCACATATTGACCTGCAGGGTATTTGGCTTTCCACTCCGCAGTTAAGTCACGACCATCTGTACGGTCACCTTCTACTGAGCTCACAGCATCAGCAGAATTAAAAGCTGCGTCTTTCGGTAAGAAATGACGACGACCGCCGCCCATGACAACTTCTAAACCATCAACATCTAGCCCTTCGTAGCGTGCTTCTAGGTTCGCTTCAAAGTTAATTAATTGCGATGCAATATCTTCACAGCCAGCGGTGACTGCAGCTTCAGGCATATCTGATACGTCTTCCCAGTTACGGTCAGCCGATTTAGCATATGTTGCTGCAGGCGTTGCGTGAGTGATCCGCGCTGTAGAAACAATACCTGTCGACTTACCTGCAATCTCAGCAAGCTCAGTGGCTGTTACTAGCTCATTACCTGCAACCGTTGCACAGTTACCGCGCTCGATGTCTTCATCAACACCGATAACGCCAGCATCCGTTTTTACGCCCGATGCCATTGCTGTCATCGTACCCGCTGAATCAGGTGTTTGCGCATCTACGTTATAAGTTTTAGCAAAACCTGAGAATGGTAGTGTTTCAAAGCTAAGCTGATGCTCTTCACCTAGCTTACCTTCTAGCTGACCCGCCATGATACGTGCAGCAGTGACCGTTGAAATACCCATGCCGTCACCCACGAATAGGATCACGTTTTTCGCTTTACCTGACTCTTTTACAACTGCAGCAATGTTTTCTTCGCTGTTAGCGACTTTAACTTGTGCTGACTTAAACCACTCATTATCAGTCAACGGCGCTAATTGCGATGCTGTTAACGACGTTGCCGGTGCATTACATACAACGCTTGTATCCGTTACTTCTGCTGAGTCTAGCTGACCATTATCATTGCTATCTGCACCTGTTAGGGTTGCTGTACCACCGTTTACGCACTGCTCAGAACCAACAGCTAATGTATTTTCAACGGTTAATGTTTTTGGTGAGTTGTCATTGTCATCAGAACAACCCGCTAATGCCACTACTACAGCAAGAGAAATTAAATTTAGTTTTTTCATCGTCGTCGCCATTATTCTTCAATTAGTTCTAGAGCTTGGTTAATGATGTGGAAAATTACGTTTTGCTCCACAACGCCTTGTGCTAGTTGCGCACCTGGACCTTTTGCATGAAGTGAAATATCTTCACCCGCATGAGTTTCAGAACCTAATGGCACAGTGGCTTCTTGGTGATAACCAGGTGTCGTTGTATCAACCCCCGTTAAATCAACACGACCAGCCAATGCTGCTTCGTTATAAGATACATCTGCATCTGTCTCATCGCCTAAATCACGGAAACCTAAACCATTTGCATAACCCACTGTAGTGTAAGGCATACCATCAGCAGCAAGGCTTGGCTCTTCGCTACCTATTGCAACTACTTGGCCTAAGATAGGGTTACCGCGCTTTGGATAACCTGCGATAGTAAATACATGACTGTGGTCAGCGGTAACAAGGATAAGAGTTTCTTCTGGATTGGTGTTTTCTACAGCTGTTTGCACAGCTTTGGCAAATTCAACAGTATCGTTTAGCGCGTTGTAAGCATTACCCGCATGGTGAGCATGATCAATACGACCAGATTCAACGGTTAAGAAAAAGCCTTTTTCATTGCTCTTTAAGATATCAATCGCTTTACCCGTCATTTCAGATAATGACGGCTCACCCGCTACATCGTTAGCGCGGTCAGCTTCATATTGCATGTGTGACTCATTGAACAATGCGAATACACGTTTTGTATCAGCATTAAGCGTATCAAAGCCTGCTTGGTCCATCACGTACTTGCCATCAGGGTACATTTCTTGCCATTCCGCCGTTAGGTCACGCTCATCCGTACGGTCACCTTCCACTTCACTGACTGCATCAGCTGAGTTGAATGCTGCGTCTTTCGGTAAAAAGTGACGACGACCACCGCCCATCACCACCTCAAGACCATCAACGTCGGTTCCTACGAAGCGTGCTTCAAGGTTCTTCTCGAAATTAACGAGTTGCGATGCAATGTCTTCACAGCCAGCTTCTACGGCATCAGCTGGCATGTCTGATACATCTTCCCAGTTACGATCGGCTGATTTTGCATACGTTGCTGCAGGTGTTGCGTGTGTAATGCGCGCCGTTGAGATAACGCCTGTTGCTAGACCTTTGATTTCCGCAAGCTCTGTAGCAGTAATTAATTCGTTACCCACAACTGTTGCACACTTGCCACGCTCGATGTTTTCGTTCACACCAATTACACCAACATCAGTTTTAACGCCTGAAATAATTGCTGTCATTGTGCCTGCTGAGTCAGGTGTTTGCGCATCAACGTTATACGTTTTGATTTGCGCAGAGTAAGGAAACTCCTCAAAGCTTAATAAGCCTTCTTCGCCCGACTTACCTTCCATTTGACCCGCCATGATACGCGATGCAGTAAGCGTTGAAATACCCATACCATCACCAACAAATAGAATGACATTTTTAGCTTTAAACGTTTGCTCAACCTGGGCCGCCGCTTCTTTTTCTGTTAATTTTATTTCAGCAGCACTATACCAATCATTTTGTTTTTGACTGTCTGGTAACACACCTGCATTGGCCGTGGCTGACAATGCCAACGTTAAACCAATTGCAGTAGCAATTTTATTAATTTTCATCGTTACGTTCCGTTAGTACATTATTTTAAGAATTTGAGTGCTAACTAAGCTGCACTTGGATAATTAGCGCAGTAATACTAAGAACGCATTGTTACTAAAAAAGTGACTTTTCATGACGAAATGGTGAAACAGCACAAGCAATGCAAGAAGGTAAGTATTTAGTTTTAGGGGAAATAATAGGGCTAGTTGCTAGGTGTGAGTTAGCGAGGGAAAAGATTCTAGGTTCTAGGTTCTAGGTCAAGTATAACCTTGGGAGTGCTTTATGATGGTTTGGGTTTATAAAAGAACAGGTTTGCATGGATTGTGTTGGGTTTCGCTTCGCTCAAACCAACCTACCCAAAGAATGAACAGGCCGAATGATGAGTGAGACACCACACTAAAAAACCCCACCAATCTGTGTGAACTGACGTCTGAAAGCTGACAGCTGATAGCTTTTCTACAGATATTAAAAAAGGCCGCCTAGGCGACCTTTTTATAAGCTGTGAAGCTCTATCTGTTGATATTACTCAACGATAGTTGCAACAACACCAGCACCAACTGTACGGCCACCTTCACGGATAGCGAAGCGTAAACCTTCGTCCATCGCGATTGGGCAGATTAGTTCTACAGTCATCTTGATGTTATCACCAGGCATTACCATTTCAACGCCGTCTGGTAACTGTACGTCACCTGTTACGTCAGTTGTACGGAAGTAGAACTGTGGACGGTAACCTTTGAAGAATGGAGTGTGACGACCACCTTCATCTTTAGAAAGTACGTATACTTCTGAAGTGAACTTCGTGTGTGGAGTGATTGAACCAGGCTTAGCTAGTACTTGACCACGTTCAACGTCTTCACGCTTAGTACCACGTAGAAGTGCACCGATGTTCTCACCCGCACGACCTTCGTCTAGAAGCTTACGGAACATCTCAACACCTGTACAAGTTGTCTTCGTAGTTTCTTTGATACCTACGATTTCAACTTCGTCATTCACGTTGATGATACCAGCTTCAACACGGCCAGTTACAACAGTACCACGACCTTGGATTGAGAATACGTCTTCGATAGGCATGATGAATGGCTTATCGATGTCACGCTCTGGCTCTGGGATGTAAGAATCTAGTGCTTCTGCAAGCTCAACGATTTTGTCTTCCCACTCTTTCTCGCCTTCTAACGCTTTAAGCGCTGAACCTTGGATTAGTGGTAAGTCATCACCTGGGAAGTCGTACTCTGAAAGAAGTTCACGAACTTCCATCTCAACTAGCTCAAGTAGCTCTTCGTCGTCAACCATGTCACATTTGTTCATGAATACGATGATGTAAGGTACACCAACCTGACGAGAAAGTAGGATGTGCTCACGAGTTTGTGGCATAGGACCGTCAGTCGCAGCAACTACTAGGATTGCGCCGTCCATTTGAGCAGCACCAGTGATCATGTTTTTAACATAATCGGCGTGTCCTGGACAGTCTACGTGTGCGTAGTGACGAGTAGGAGTATCGTACTCAACGTGTGAAGTTGAGATTGTGATACCACGCTCACGCTCTTCTGGAGCGTTATCGATTGATGCGAAGTCTTTAGCTACACCACCGTATACTTTTGCAAGTACGTTTGTGATTGCTGCTGTTAGAGTTGTTTTACCGTGGTCAACGTGGCCGATTGTACCAACGTTTACGTGCGGTTTTACGCGTTCAAACTTTTCTTTTGCCATCTTAAAAAATTCCTATAAAGAAATTAACGCCTGACCCACTATTGGGCCAGACAAGCTAAATCATATAACAGCGCGAGCTGCAATTATTGCATCTGCAACATTCTTAGAGGCTTCTGCATACTTCAAAAACTCCATAGAGTATGATGCACGGCCTTGTGTTGCAGATCGCAGATCAGTTGCATAACCAAACATTTCAGAAAGTGGTACTTGCGCATTAATTTGCTTAAGACCACCGAATGCTTCTTCCATGCCTTCGATCATGCCGCGGCGACGGTTTAAGTCACCAACTACATCACCCATGTTTTCTTCAGGAGTGATAACTTCAACCTTCATTACTGGTTCTAGAAGAGCTGGGTTTGCTTCAAGCGCACCTTTCTTCATCGCCATTGAACCTGCAATCTTAAATGCCATTTCATTCGAATCTACATCATGGAATGAACCATCAAACAGAGTCGCTTTAACGCCAAGTAATGGGTAGCCTGCCAGTACACCTTGAGTCATTTGCTCTTGGATACCTTTGTCTACCGCAGGGATGTATTCTTTAGGAACAGAACCACCAACGATTTCGTTAACGAACTCATAAATTGGCGCATCATCTTCCGAAATATCCATCGGTTCAAGTTTAAGCCAGACGTGACCATATTGACCACGACCACCTGATTGACGTACGAACTTCCCTTCAACTTCAACAGCTGAACGGATAGCTTCACGGTATGCTACCTGTGGCTTACCAACGTTACATTCAACACTGAATTCACGCTTCATACGGTCGACAATGATATCAAGGTGAAGTTCACCCATGCCAGAAATAATAGTCTGGCCTGATTCTTCGTCAGTTTGTACTCGGAAAGATGGATCTTCTGCCGCTAGTTTACCTAGCGCGATTCCCATCTTATCTTGGTCAGCTACTGTGCGAGGCTCTACCGCAACAGAGATAACTGGCTCAGGGAACTCCATACGCTCAAGCGTAATGACTGAGTTCGGATCACACAGTGTCTCACCTGTTGTTACGTCTTTAAGACCAATAGCCGCTGCGATGTCGCCTGCGTAGACTACTTTGATCTCTTCACGTGAGTTTGAATGCATCTGAACGATACGACCAAGTCGCTCACGCTTACTTTTAACTGGGTTGTATACCGCGTCACCCTGTTTAACAGTACCAGAGTAAACACGGAAGAAGGTCAAGGTGCCAACGAACGGGTCTGTCGCAATCTTAAAAGCAAGTGCGGCAAACGGTGCGTTGTCATCAGCAGGACGTTCTTCCTCAGTACCATCTTCAACGATACCTTGGATTTGTTTCACTTGTGTTGGAGCAGGCATATATTCGATAACAGCATCAAGCACAGCTTGAACGCCCTTATTTTTAAATGCACTACCACACGTCATTGGAACAATTTCGTTAGCTAATGTGCGCTGACGTAAAGCTGCTTTAATTTCAGCTTCAGTCAGGTCTTCACCTTCTAGATATTTGTCCATTAGTTCTTCTGATGCTTCAGCAGCGCTCTCAACCATGTGAGAACGCCATTCTTCTGCAAGTTCCAGAAGCTCTGCCGGAATGGCCTCATAAGAGAAAGTCATGCCTTGATCTTCGGCATTCCAGTTAATGGCTTTCATCTTAATAAGGTCAATAACACCTTTAAAGTCGTCTTCAGCACCAATTGGTAGCTGAATTGGAACAGGCGTTGCTCCAAGACGAGATTTCACCTGGTCCACAACAGTTAAGAAGTCAGCGCCAGTGCGATCCATTTTATTTACGAAGATCATGCGAGGAACTTCGTATTTGTTCGCTTGACGCCAAACTGTCTCAGTTTGCGGCTGTACACCAGATGAAGCACAAAGAACAACTACCGCACCATCTAGTACGCGTAAAGAACGCTCTACTTCGATAGTGAAATCTACGTGTCCTGGAGTATCAATGATATTGATGCGATGGTCGTCAAATTGAGCGTCCATCCCTTTCCAGAAACACGTTGTTGCAGCAGAAGTGATTGTGATACCACGCTCTTGTTCCTGCTCCATCCAATCCATAGTTGCAGCACCATCATGTACTTCACCGATCTTATGAGAAAGACCTGTGTAGAACAGAACACGTTCTGTTGTGGTGGTTTTACCTGCATCTACGTGAGCGCAAATACCGATATTGCGATAGCGCTCAAGTGGAGTTGTACGTGCCATATGATCCTCTTAAAGGTTAAGGGCAGATTACCAACGGTAATGAGCGAATGCTTTATTCGCTTCAGCCATACGGTGAACGTCTTCACGTTTCTTAACCGCAGTGCCTTTGTTGTCAGCAGCGTCAACGATTTCTTGAGCTAAACGTAAGCCCATAGATTTTTCGCCACGCTTACGTGCAGCGTCTACTAACCAACGCATACCTAATGCGTTGCGACGTACTGGACGTACTTCAACTGGTACTTGGTACGTTGAACCACCAACACGGCGAGATTTAACCTCTACCTGTGGGCGAACGTTTTCAAGTGCAGCTTCAAAGATTTCAAGGTGCGACTTGCCTGATTTCTCAGCAGCCACGTCTAACGCACCATAAACGATTTTTTCAGCAGTAGATTTCTTGCCGTCTAACATTACTACGTTAACGAATTTAGCAAGAAGTTCCGATCCGAACTTAGGATCTGGAAGAATTTTACGTTGACCTATTACGCGTCTTCTAGGCATTTTGTATCTCCGGTATCTTCAGGTTTGCTCTTTTAGAGTCAATACCCAAAACAATTAATTTAAAAATTTAGTGCTTGGCCTTACTAACGGAGAACCATTAGCCCTTAGGGCGTTTAGCACCGTATTTAGAACGAGCTTGACGACGGTCGCTAACGCCTGCACAGTCAAGTGCACCACGTACAGTGTGGAAACGCACACCTGGTAAGTCTTTAACACGACCACCACGGATAAGGATTACACTGTGCTCTTGTAAGTTGTGGCCTTCACCACCGATGTAAGATGTTACTTCGAAACCGTTAGTTAAACGAACACGCGCTACTTTACGTAATGCAGAGTTTGGTTTCTTAGGTGTAGTTGTATATACACGAGTACATACACCACGCTTTTGCGGACAAGCTTTAAGTGCAGCTGAGTTACTTTTAGTAACTTTGCTACGACGTGGCTTACGCACTAGCTGGTTAATAGTTGCCATTTAAATAGCTCCTGAAATTAAAATTACTACTGAAAAAATAAAAAAATCCGCCCTGTTTACATGCTCGTTACAAAACGTGCAGGCAAATGGGTGGCGGAATTTTAATGAGCAAAGTTTAACCTGTCAACCTTAACTCATCGTAAGGCAGAAGATAACTGCCTTACGATTTCTTAATCTATTGATTAAGCTGAGATTATTGGTTTCCAGAGATATCTGCGTTAAGTGCGTCAGTTAGTGCTTGAGTCGCCTCTTCAGCACTTACTGTTTGCTCTTCAACGATTTCACCTTGCTTGCGACGATTCAAACGGTCTTGGTGATACGCAAAGCCTGTACCAGCTGGGATCAGACGACCCACGATTACGTTCTCTTTCAGACCACGAAGTTCATCGCTCTTACCATTTACAGCTGCTTCAGTTAGGACACGAGTTGTCTCCTGGAATGATGCTGCAGAAATGAAAGATTCTGTTGCAAGTGACGCTTTAGTGATACCCATTAACTGGATTTCAAACTTCGCTGGGATCTTACCTTGTTTCTCAAGTTCACGGTTCGCGATGTTAACGCGTGCCACTTCAACTTGTTCACCGGCTAAGAACTCAGTGTCACCGCCGTCAAGGATGATACATTTACGTAGCATCTGACGAATAATTGTCTCAATGTGCTTGTCATTGATCTTAACGCCCTGCAAGCGGTAAACCTCTTGCACTTCGTTAACGATGTAGTTAGCTACATGAGTTACACCACGTAAGCGTAAGATGTCATGTGGTGACTCTGGACCATCGGCGATAACCTCACCTTTAGACACTTGCTCACCTTCGAACACGTTAAGTTGACGCCATTTAGGAATCATCTCTTCGTATGCGTCACCCTCAGCTGGAGTGATTACAAGACGCTTCTTACCTTTTGTTTCTTTACCGAAGCTGATAGTACCTGTGATTTCTGCAAGAATTGCAGGATCTTTCGGTTTACGTGCTTCGAATAAGTCAGCTACGCGAGGTAGACCACCCGTGATATCACGAGTCTTCGAACCTTCTTGCGGAATACGTGCAAGTACGTCACCTGGGTTTGCAGTTGCACCGTCGGTTACTTCAATCGTTGTGAATGAAGGTAGACGTGTTTCTTGCAGACCACGCTCATCGCTTTCGATGATTAGTTTAGGTTCTTTCGCATTTGCTTTACCTAAGTCTTTAACAACAACACGAGTTAAACCAGTTAACTCATCTGTTTGTGCTTCGGTATTTGAGTCATCAATGTCGCTGAACGAGATTTTTGACTTATGCTCAAGAACGATTGGGTGACTATGCGGATCCCAAGTTGCAACGATATCGTTACCTTGAACTTCTGCATTATCTTGTACAGATAACACCGCACCGTAAGGTACTTTATAACGCTCTTTCTCACGACCAAAGCTATCGATGATAGTGATCTCTGTTGAACGAGACGTGATAACAATCTTACCGTCTGTGTTTAATACGTACTTCGCGTTGTGTAACTTCAATGTACCGTTAGTTTTAACTTGTACACTATTTTCAGCAGACGCTCGAGATGCTGCACCACCGATGTGGAAGGTACGCATCGTAAGCTGTGTACCCGGCTCACCGATTGATTGCGCCGCGATAACACCTACTGACTCACCTGGATTAATGATGTGGCCACGTGCAAGGTCACGACCGTAACACTTAGCACATACACCAAAGTCATTATCACAAGTGATTACTGAACGAACGCGTACTTCATCTACTGAATGCTCTTCTAGAAGGTCACACAGTTTTTCGTCAAGCATGATATTACGCTCAACAAGTACTTCGTTAGTATTTGGAATTAATACATCTTCAGCAACAACACGACCAAGAACACGTTCGCGAAGCGCTTCTACAACGTCACCACCCTCGATAAGCGGTTTCATTGTTAAGCCATCTTCTGTGCCACAATCGTCTTCATTGATTACTAAATCTTGTGCAACGTCTACTAGACGACGCGTTAAGTAACCCGAGTTTGCTGTTTTAAGTGCTGTATCGGCAAGACCTTTACGCGCACCGTGCGTTGAGATGAAGTACTGTAGTACGTTTAGACCTTCACGGAAGTTCGCCGTGATTGGTGTCTCGATGATTGAACCATCTGGACGTGCCATTAGACCACGCATACCCGCTAACTGACGGATCTGAGCGGCGCTACCACGTGCACCTGAGTCTGCCATCATAAACACTGAGTTGAATGAAGATTGCTCTTCTTCTTCGCCTTTAGCGTTGATTACAGTGTCTTTTGATAAGTTTGCCATCATCTCACGTGATAAGTTTTCATTTACACGTGACCAGATATCGATAACTTTATTGTACTTTTCACCAGCCGTTACAAGACCTGATTGGAATTGTTGGTTGATTTCAGTTACTTCAGCTTCCGCTGATTCAATGATTTCTGCTTTAACCGGTGGGATAACTAAGTCATCGATACCGATTGAAACACCTGACTTCATTGCGTAGTGGAAACCGGTGTACATTACTTGGTCAGCAAAGATAACTGTATCTTTAAGACCTAGACGACGGTAACACTCGTTTAATAAGCCAGAAATTTGTTTCTTACCTAGGGCTTGGTTGATTAACTCAAACGGCATGCCTTTAGGTAGGATTAGTGAAAGGATCGCACGACCTACTGTTGTTTCAACAATAGATACTTGCTCAACTGTTTCACCATCTTCATTACTGATTGTCTCGCTGATACGTACTTTTACGCGTGCATGTAACTCAGCGTTACCGCTGCGGTATGCTTTTTCAGCTTCTTTAGGATCTTTAAATACAATACCTTCGCCTTTCGCATTGATGCGATCACGAGTCATGTAGTAAAGACCTAATACAACGTCCTGTGAAGGAACGATGATTGGCTCACCATTCGCTGGAGATAGGATGTTGTTAGTAGACATCATTAGAGCACGTGCTTCTAATTGTGCTTCAAGCGTTAACGGTACGTGTACCGCCATTTGGTCACCATCGAAGTCAGCGTTGTATGCCGCACAAACTAATGGGTGTAAATGAATCGCTTTACCTTCGATAAGCACAGGTTCGAACGCTTGGATACCCAAACGGTGAAGTGTTGGTGCACGGTTCAGTAATACTGGATGCTCACGAATTACTTCGTCTAGTACATCCCATACTTCTGCTACTTCACGCTCAACCATCTTCTTAGCAGCTTTGATAGTCGTAGCCATGCCGCGACGCTCTAGCTTACCGTAGATAAATGGTTTGAATAGCTCAAGTGCCATCTTCTTAGGAAGACCACACTGGTGTAGTTTAAGCGTAGGACCTACTGTGATTACAGAACGGCCAGAGTAATCTACACGTTTACCAAGTAAGTTCTGACGGAAACGACCTTGCTTACCTTTGATCATATCAGCAAGCGATTTCAGAGGACGTTTGTTAGAACCTGTAATCGCACGACCGCGACGACCGTTATCAAGTAGCGCATCTACCGCTTCTTGTAACATACGTTTTTCGTTGCGTACGATAATGTCTGGTGCTGCTAGATCTAATAGACGTTTAAGACGGTTATTACGGTTAATAACACGACGGTAAAGGTCATTCAGATCAGAAGTCGCAAAACGACCACCGTCTAGAGGTACTAATGGACGTAGATCAGGCGGAAGTACTGGAAGTACTGTCATGATCATCCACTCAGGGTTGTTACCTGATTGGTGGAAAGATTCCATTAATTTAAGACGTTTAGTGATCTTCTTACGCTTAGTTTCAGAGTTAATTGTTGGTAACTCTTCACGCATTTCAGCAATTAATTGGCCAAGATCAAGTTCACGAAGCAAGTCTAATACTGCTTCAGCACCCATCTTCGCTTCAAACTCATCACCGTGCTCTTCAAGTGCATCTAAGTACTCTTCTTCACCTAAAAGCTGACCACGCTCAAGCGTTGTCATACCAGGCTCAGTTACTACGAATGATTCGAAGTAAAGTACGCGCTCGATGTCACGAAGTGTCATGTCTAGCATTAAGCCGATACGTGACGGTAATGATTTTAAGAACCAAATGTGCGCAACTGGGCTCGCAAGCTCAATATGACCCATACGGTCACGACGCACTTTAGTTAGCGTTACTTCAACGCCACACTTTTCACAAATAACACCACGGTGCTTAAGGCGCTTATATTTACCACATAAACACTCATAATCTTTCACTGGGCCGAAAATACGGGCACAGAATAAGCCGTCGCGCTCAGGCTTGAAAGTACGGTAGTTGATTGTCTCAGGTTTCTTTACTTCACCGTATGACCATGAACGAACCATATCTGGCGAAGCAAGACCAATGCGAATTGCATCGAATTCTTCGGTCTTATTTTGTTGCTTCAGAAACTTAAGTAAGTCTTTCACCTTAGCTCTCCTGTCGGAGGTTAATCTTGAGGGCGAAACAATCGCCCCTACATTCTATTCGGCCTAACAGATGCGGCTTACGCCGCACCTAAATGGCTTAATTTTCTTCCAACTCGATGTTGATACCCAGTGAGCGGATTTCTTTCAACAATACGTTGAACGATTCTGGCATACCTGGTTCCATCTTATGGTTACCATCTACGATGTTCTTATACATCTTAGTACGACCGTTCACGTCATCCGATTTCACTGTTAGCATTTCTTGTAGAGTATATGCAGCACCGTAAGCTTCTAGTGCCCACACCTCCATCTCACCGAAACGCTGGCCACCGAACTGAGCTTTACCACCCAGCGGCTGCTGAGTAACAAGGCTGTAAGAACCAGTTGAACGTGCGTGCATCTTGTCATCAACCAAGTGGTTAAGTTTCAACATGTACATGTAACCAACAGTTACTTGACGTTCGAACTGATCGCCAGTACGGCCATCATAAAGTGTAACTTGACCGCTTCTTGGATAACCACCAAGCTCAAGTAAGTCTTTGATTTCGCTTTCACGAGCACCATCAAAGGCTGGAGTTGCGATCGGTAAACCACCTTTCAAGTTTTCAGCTAAGCGACGAACTTCATCATCAGAGAACGAGTCGATATCGACTTTCTGACGACAATCACCTAATTCGTAAACTTTCTTAACGAAGCTACGGATTTCGTGCAGTTCACGCTGCTCTTTCATCATTTCTTCTAAGCGCTCACCCACACCACGTGCAGCAAGACCCATATGAGTTTCTAGGATCTGACCGATGTTCATACGTGATGGTACACCTAGCGGGTTCAGAACGATGTCTACCGTACGACCTTTGTCATCGTATGGCATATCTTCTACTGGTACGATAGTCGAGATAACACCTTTGTTACCGTGACGACCCGCCATCTTATCACCCGGTTGGATACGACGTTTAACAGCTAGGTATACTTTAACAATCTTAAGTACGCCTGGTGCTAAGTCGTCACCTTGAGTGATCTTACGACGTTTGTTTTCAAACTTCTTATCGTATTCAGCTTTAAGCTCATCGTACTGAGCGGCTAGTTGCTCAAGTTCAGCTTGCTTATCTTCTTCAGCAAGGCTTTGAGTAAGCAGCTTTTCAGCATTTAGTGATGCAATTGAATCTGCGTTCAGACCAGCGTCAACAAGTAACTTACGAGCACGCTCTAATACGCCTGCTTCTAAGATACGGAACTCTTCGTTGAAGTCTTTCTTCGCTTCGCGAAGCTGCATGTCTTCAACTTCTAACGCACGCTTATCTTTTTCAACACCGTCACGGGTGAAAACTTGTACGTCGATTACAGTACCAGTTACAGAGTTTGGTACGCGTAAAGAGCTGTCTTTAACGTCTGACGCTTTCTCACCGAAGATAGCACGTAGTAGCTTTTCTTCTGGTGTTAATTGCGTTTCGCCTTTCGGAGTCACTTTACCTACTAGGATATCGCCGCCTTTAACTTCAGCACCGATATAAACAACGCCTGACTCATCAAGCTTGCCTAGTGCAGATTCACCTACGTTAGGAATATCTGCTGTGATCTCTTCTGGACCTAATTTAGTATCACGTGCGATACATTGTAGTTCTTGAATGTGGATAGTCGTTAGACGATCTTCTTGAACTACGCGCTCTGATAGTAGGATTGAATCCTCGAAGTTATAACCGTTCCATGGCATGAATGCCACGCGAAGGTTTTGACCAAGTGCTAAGTCACCAAGGTCAGTCGAAGGACCATCTGCTAATACGTCACCACGTGTTACCGGCTCACCAACCATACAAGTTGGTTTTTGGTTAATACATGTATTTTGGTTTGAGCGAGTGTATTTAGTAAGGTTGTAAATATCGATGCCCGCTTCACCAGGAACACGCTCATCTTCATGTACATTTACAACGATGCGGCTTGCATCCGCATACATTACTTCACCACCACGCTTAGCAACGATAGTTACACCAGAGTCTTTCGCTAGTGTAAGCTCGATACCTGTACCTACCAGCGGTTTGTCCGCGATAAGAGTTGGTACGGCTTGACGTTGCATGTTTGAACCCATCAATGCACGGTTAGCATCATCGTGTTCTAGGAACGGGATAAGTGCTGCCGCTACAGAGATCACCTGTTGTGGTGATACGTCCATATATTGTTGGTCCATTTTGCCCATAAAGGTTGATTCACCTTTGTGACGACATGGAATTAGTTCATCAACAAACTCATTGTTTTCGTTCAAGTTTGAGTTCGCCTGAGCGATAACAAACTGACCTTCTTCAATGGCTGATAAGTAATCTACTTCATCAGTAACTACACCGTTTACCACTTTACGGTAAGGTGTTTCTAAGAAACCATAGTCATTAGTACGTGCGTACGTAGACAGTGAGTTAATTAGACCGATGTTTGGACCCTCAGGCGTTTCGATTGGACATACACGACCATAGTGAGTTACGTGAACGTCTCGAACTTCGAAGCCAGCGCGTTCACGTGTTAAACCACCCGGACCTAATGCAGAAATACGACGCTTATGCGTTACTTCTGAAAGCGGGTTATTTTGGTCCATGAACTGTGATAACTGAGATGAACCAAAGAACTCTTTAACCGCTGCCGAAATAGGCTTAGCGTTAATAAGATCTTGTGGCATTACAGCGTCAAGGTCACCTAAGCTTAAACGCTCACGTACAGCACGCTCAACACGTACTAGACCAACGCGGAATTGGTTCTCAGCCATTTCGCCAACACTACGGATACGACGGTTGCCTAAGTGGTCGATATCATCAACATCGCCAACACCGTTACGAATAGCGATAAGCACTTTCATAACAGCTACGATGTCTTCTTTCGATAATGTGCCAGGGCCAGTATCTGAGTCATAACCTACACGGCTATTGAACTTCATACGACCAACTGTTGATAAATCGTAACGCTCGTCAGAGAAGAACAAGTTATCAAATAAGGCTTCAGCCGCGTCTTTCGTCGGTGGCTCGCCTGGGCGCATCATGCGATAAATTTCTACTAATGCTTCTAAACGGTTGCTTGTTGTGTCGATACGTAATGTATCTGACATGTAGGCGCCGCTGTCAACTTCGTTGATATATAGAGTATCAATCTTAGTGTGACCTGCTTTAACCAATTCAGCCATTAGCTCAAGTGATAGCTCGTCATTCGCGTTTGCGATGATCTCACCTGTTGACTCATCAACATAGTTTTTAGCTACAACACGACCAATGATGTACTCATGCGGTACTTCTAATTGGTTAATACCTTTTTTCTCGATGTTCTTGATGTGACGCGCAGTAATACGACGACCCGCTTCAACAAGGACTTCACCGTCTTCGCCTTTGATATCAAAAGCGGCAGTTTCACCACGTAAGCGCGAAGGAACAAGTTCCATAAGAACTTTACCGTCAGCAACTTCAAACGTAGTTGTATCGAAGAATATCTCTAGGATTTCATCCGTTGAGTACTCTAGTGCACGTAAGATGATTGACGCCGGTAATTTACGACGACGGTCAATACGTACATAAAGGTTATCTTTTGCATCAAACTCGAAGTCTAACCATGAACCACGGTAAGGAATTACACGCGCGTTATAAAGCACTTTACCTGACGAGTGAGTTTTACCGCGGTCGTTATCAAAGAATACACCAGGGCTACGGTGTAGCTGAGAAACGATAACACGCTCTGTACCATTGATAACAAAGGTACCGGTATCAGTCATGAGCGGAATTTCGCCCATGTAAACTTCTTGCTCTTTAATGTCTTTAACTGTGCCTGGTGCTTCTTTGTCCATCACCACAAGACGCAATTTTACGCGAAGTGGAGCAGAATAAGTCACACCGCGAATTTGACATTCTTTTACATCGAATACTGGCTCACCAATACGATAACTTACGTATTGAAGCTCAGAATTTCCCGAGTAGCTTTTGATAGGAAACACAGAACGGAATGCAGCTTCCAAACCGTGATCGCCATCAGCGTCAGGGACTAAGAATTTTTTAAACGATTCTAACTGCGTCGACAGTAAGAAAGGTATATCCAAAACTTGTGGACGTTTACCAAAATCCTTACGGATACGTTTCTTTTCAGAATAAGAGTAAGCCATGGGGTTCCTCAGCTTGCTGATCTTTGACCCGACCTGTTCTTGTAAGAACAGACTTAACTGGCATCTATGCCAAGATGTACAACATTAAATTGTTGTTCTATTTTGCTCTGCCACTTTCAACACCGATTAAGGTAACAACTTGAAAGTAAAGAGAAAATTAGATTTTATTTGCGTTACAGGATTGCATCGCTCCATAGCGCAAAAAGGCCGGTGATTAAATAATCACCAGCCCTTGCCTGATTACTCAGGCAGCGAACCTAGCGTAAGCTAGATTACTTAACCTCAACTTCAGCACCAGCTTCAGTAAGGTCTTTTGCAAGTGCTTCAGCTTCTTCTTTAGATACACCTTCTTTGATAGGTGCAGGAGCTGCTTCAACAAGTGCTTTAGCTTCTTTAAGGCCAAGACCAGTAGCACCACGTACAGCTTTGATAGCTGCAACCTTGTTAGCGCCAGCGCCAGTAAGGATTACGTCGAACTCAGTCTTTTCTTCAGCTGCTTCAGCAGCAGGACCAGCAACAACAGCAGCTGCTGCAGTTACGCCGAATTTTTCTTCCATTGCTTCAACTAGAGCAACAACGTCCATTACTGACATTTCAGCAATAGCATCAAGGATTTGGTCTTTAGTTACAGACATTACAAATTTCCTAATTATTACGGACTAAATATAGCCCAAAAAAAATATTACACCGAAAGTGAACAAAAAAACAGCTTAAAATTAAGCAGCTTGCTCTTCTTTCTGTACACGTACTGCTTCAATTGTTTTACACAATTTACCTGCAGACGCTTCTTTCATAGCGCTCATTAAGCGTGCAACAGCTTCGTCGTAAGTAGGTAGAGTTGCTAGCATAGCTGCGTCTACTACGTTACCTTCAAATGCAGCCGTCTTAACTTCGAATTTCTCGTTCTTCTTCGCGAAATCTTTGAAGATACGCGCAGCAGCACCTGGGTGCTCTGAAGAGAAAGCGATTAAGCTTGGACCAACAAGTGAGTCAGAAAGGCACTCAAAATCTGTACCTTCAATAGCACGTTTAGCTAAAGTGTTACGAACAACTTTCATCCATACACCAGCTTCACGAGCTTCTTTACGAAGGGCAGTGATAGCACCAACTGTTACACCACGAGAATCTGCAACAACTGCAGAAAGAGCACCAGTGGCTGCTTCGTTGACTTCAGCAACAATTGCTTTTTTGCCTTGAAGATTTAAAGCCATGGGTGTTACTCCTGGTTTAATGGGTTGCCGAAATTGGCTTCCCTGTTCTACTCTTCCCCATCTAAGATGGAGATGCTTTTTACGGCGAGAGCCAGAAGATTAGGAAAAATCTATCTGGGGATTCACACCGTCTACGTAGGTAAAATATTAAGGCCGAAGCCGCCTACGGTCTTGGACGGAAGCCCAATTTATCGTTTTTACCCGAGAGCATTACGAAATTATGGACTTCAACCCGAATTCTTTACTTGTTTTGAAATTAACTTTCTCAACAAAATGGCGCAAAATTATAGTTCAAATTTCGCGCCATGTAAACTCTTAATTAAGCAACAACTGTGCTTAGAGAGTTTTGGTCAACAGCAACACCTGCGCCCATTGTTGTAGAGATAGTTACTTTCTTCACGTAAGTACCTTTTGCTTGAGAAGGTTTAGCCTTCTTAAGCGCAACAATAAGAGCTTCAAGGTTTTGTTGAAGTTGCTCAGCAGTGAAATCAACCTTACCGATAGTAGTATGGATGATACCGTTCTTGTCGTTACGGTAACGAACTTGACCTGCTTTCGCATTTTTAACTGCTTCTGCAACGTTAGGCGTTACAGTACCAGTTTTAGGGTTTGGCATTAGACCACGTGGACCTAAGATTTGACCTAGTTGACCAACAACACGCATAGCGTCTGGAGATGCAACAACAACGTCAAAGTTCATCTCGCCTTTCTTAACTTGTTCAGCAAGATCTTCCATGCCCACTAATTCAGCACCAGCTTCTTTCGCAGCATCTGCGTTAGCGCCTTGTGTGAATACAGCAACACGAACTTCACGACCAGTACCGTTAGGTAGTACAGTTGCACCACGTACGTTTTGGTCAGATTTACGAGCATCGATACCAAGGTTAACAGCAACGTCAACACTTTCTACGAATTTAGCTGTCGCTAACTCTTTTAAAAGAGCAACTGCTTCGTTGATTTCGTAATCTTTAGTCGCATCCACTTTTTCGCGGATTGTACGCATACGTTTAGTTAATTTTGCCATTATCTTAGTCCTCTACGTTCAAGCCCATCGCACGCGCAGAACCTGCGATAGTGCGAACTGCAGCGTCCATATCAGCCGCTGTAAGGTCAGGTCGTTTTGTCTCAACGATTTCTTCAAGTTGAGCACGAGTTACTGTACCCACTTTTTCAGTGTTAGGACGGCCAGAACCTGATTTGATACCTGCAGCTTTCTTAAGTAAGTAAGCAGCCGGTGGAGTTTTCATGTCGAACGTGAAAGAACGGTCACCGTAAACAGAGATCACTACAGGAACTGGAGCGCCTTTTTCGATAGACTCTGTACGTGCGTTGAACGCTTTACAGAATTCCATGATGTTTACACCGTGTTGACCTAGTGCTGGACCTACTGGAGGACTAGGGTTAGCCATACCAGCGGCAACTTGTAGCTTGATAATAGCTTCAACTTTTTTAGCCATAATAAATACCTCATTTGGTGGGTCATAGCCTTGTGCGCGCGAGGACGCGTACTCTAACGGCTTCCCAGTTTAAAAATTGGTTCTCACTTTTTAGTGATAAAACAAGTTATAACTTGCCCTAACACAAAAAGGCCGCTGATTATAAGTTAATCAGCGGCCTTTTTCAAGCTTATTGCCAAAATATTAAACAATTTTGGCAGCTTTAATTTCTTACTTACTTGTCTTGCTCAACTTGACCGAATTCAAGGTCAACAGGTGTCGAACGACCGAAGATAAGAACAGACACTTTTACGCGGCTCTTCTCGTAATCAACTTCTTCCACAACACCGCTGAAGTCAGCAAATGGACCATCGATAACACGAACAACTTCACCTGGTTCAAATAATGTTGCAGGCTTAGGCGCTTCAGAGTTCTCTTGCAGACGGTTCAAGATGCGATCAGCTTCTTTTTGGCTGATTGGAGCTGGACGATCAGACGTACCACCAATGAAGCCCATAACACGTGCTGTGCTGTTCACTAAGTGCCAGCTTGCATCGTTCATGTCCATTTGAACTAGTACATAACCTGGGAAGAATTTGCGCTCAGATTTACGCTTTTGACCAGCGCGCATCTCAACAACTTCTTCAGTTGGTACTAATACTTCACCAAAACTATCTTCCAAACCTTCAATCTTGATGTGCTCAAGAATAGTTTGTGCTACACGCTTCTCGTAACCAGAGAAAGCTTGCACTACGTACCAACGTAGTTTCTTTTCGTTCTTCTCATCCGACATGGGATTAGATCTCCAATCCAGTTAAAAAGCCTACTGCGCGGAACAAAATGCCATCTAATCCCCAAAGGATAAGTGCCATAATCACAGTTGCAACCATTACAATTAATGTCGTATGTGTTGTTTCTTGGCGAGTTGGCCACACAACTTTACGTACTTCGATACGTGACTCTTTTGCAAACGCAAGAAAAGTACGACCTTTTTCAGTTAGTGAGGCAATGCCTAAACCAGCTGCAACAGCAACCACTACACCAATAGCACGTAATAATACAGATTGGTCTGCAAACATGTGGTTACCAACGACTGCGCCTGCTAGTAGCGCAATTGCTACAATCCACTTTACTGAATCCATCGCACTTGATGGTGTTTCTACATTCGTGCTCATAATATTTTTACCTTAACTACAGACACAACAACCCTGCGCTCTGGCAGGGTTAATCCATTAAAATCTAAACTTAAAAACTGACTTGTTTAAACCGATTTTTAAATTCAGACTCAACACACATTGTTTAAAAAGTGGCAGGGGCGGAGAGATTCGAACTCCCAACCGTCGGTTTTGGAGACCGCTGTTCTACCAATTGGAACTACGCCCCTGCAAAGTGGATGCCTATTATACTTACGCAATTCATTAACACAAGAGTAAAAGATACCCATTAGTTAAAATCTCATCAGTTCGTTTAAAAATCAATATTAACATTGATTAAAAAGCAGTTTATTATAAACCCGATATAGGAACTAAAAAACTACATGGATCAGTGTGCTGCCATTTAAACTCTCTTTTAATATTGTACTGTTATGCCTCGTCACCTTGATATGTAAGCAGGCTAATGCTCGCTCGTTACACCTAGCTACTTTTAATAGCCAACAAGGTCTAAGTCAAAACTCTATCACTTGCAGCATAACTGATCAGCAAGGCTTTTTATGGTTTGCCACACAGGGAGGTTTGAACCGCTTTGATGGTTATGAATTTAAACGCTTCAAAGCTAACAGCAATAATAAAAGTATTTCTGGAAATTGGATCACAGGCTGTGCCAAGGACAGTAATAATCAGCTGTGGTTTTCGACCGCCAGCAAAGGACTCAATAAACTCAATCCTGAGACTGGCCAATTTGAGGTTTATTCGACTTCTAATGAGGCAGGACTAAGTGAAGATAAAATTTGGTCAATGGTACTGGCTAAAGGTGATGTTCTTTGGCTAGGTCACGAACATGGTAAGTTAACTCGTTTTGATATATCAAACCAAGAATTTGAACATTTCCAATACAAAATAGATCAGCAGTTGCCGCTTGTACGTGACATTGTTATTACCGATGAACTCATCTGGCTTGCCACTGATATGGGACTTATTTCATTTAACCCAAGCACAGAGCAATTTACTCAACATACTCAAATCACTTCACCGCTCTGGCATCTAAAATTGTTGAATCATGAAAAACTGCTTATTGGTGCAAAGCAAGGCTTATATTCATTAGATTTACTTACGCAAACCAGTGAGCAAATCGAACAGTTAAATGGTGTCTGGATCACTGACAGCCTTATTGACCAACAGCAAAACCTTTGGCTTACAAGCTACGGGCGAGGTCTATACTTTTTACCTGCAGATGCTGACTTACAAGACCAATACATTCGATACGACCATGACAAGCAAAACCCCAATGGCTTGACTAGCGACTTTCTCCTATCTCTTTATCAAGATTCACAAGGCATTATGTGGTTGGGCACCGATGGTTATGGTGTGCATCGCTATGATCCTAAGCAACAGCAGTTTTCTCATCAGTTACAAACCTCACAGCCAAATTCACTAAGTCATAATTTTGTTCGCTCAATAATAAAAAGAGCCAATGGCGAGGTATGGATTGGCACCCGTGACGGACTCAACCGTCAAACAGCGTTTGGTTACCAACATTATAAAAATGCCCTGCCAAATAATAATATATTTGCCCTTCATGAAGATGCTAACAAGCAGTTATGGATAGGTACTTACGGTGGTGGCTTAATTAAGTATCAAGATAGTCGTGATGAATTTAAAGCCTTCACTATGCAAAGCCACCAGCTAGCCAGTGACCGCGTATATGCAATAACTAGCGACAAAGTTGGTGCTCTTTGGCTTGGGAGTAACCAAGGGTTAACTCGCTTTGAGCCAAAATCAGGCAAAGTTACTCACTATAAACATAGTGATTCTCAAAACAGTCTTGCCAGTAACACCGTATTTACTCTTGCTTACGATAGTGAAGAGCACTCACTTTGGGTCGGCACTCGAGCAGGGCTCAATAAACTGGATATCACTACTAAGCAATTTAGTTTATTAGATGAGCAAGGCTCTAACGGAGCTGGGCTCAGCCATAACATGGTCACCTCTTTATTATTGAATGGCGATAGTGTTTGGGTTGGCACCATGCAAGGCTTGAATCAAGTTAATAAGCATAACTTCAGGGTGAAACAAATTACTGAGCAACAAGGTTTGGCGAACGATAACATTTTTGACATTCTCGCCGATAAGCAAGGTATGCTTTGGCTAGCAACCAATGGCGGACTCACTCGCTATAACCACACCACAGAGCAAATGCAGCAGTTTTTGCCAGAAGATGGCATTCAGCACCAATCTTTTATACTGGGTGCGAGCTTTCAAGCAGACGATGGCGAGTTATTTTTTGGTGGCATCAATGGTTATAATCATTTTTACCCTGAGCAACTAAAGTTATCGCACTCTCCCCCTACCCCTGTTTTAACCGAATTATTATTAAACAACAGAGTCATTAAGAGTAATCACTTCGATAAGCAAGCAAATACCCTTGCGAGTGCAACTCAGACATTTGCGTTTGCAAAATCTGCTGGCGTTATCGGCTTTAAATTTAGTGCATTAAAAAACGGATCGACACCAAAGCACTACCAATACGGCTACAAGCTTGCTGGCTTTGATGAACAATTTTTATATACAGATGCATCCCTTAGACAAATTAATTACCCTCAGCTCCCTGCTGGGAACTACAAATTATTAATAAAAGTGAAAGATCAATATGGGCAATGGAGTGACAGCAAAAAGCTACTAACATTAACTGTTGTGCCTCCTTGGTGGCAAAGTAAATTAGCCTATGCTATTTACTTTATTTGTGCTTTATCACTGACCTGGCTTCTTTTAAATTCCTTGTACAAACGCAAACTCGCAGAGCAAGAAAAACAAACAGAGATTGAGCTAAACAAATTAAAAGATCAATTTTTAGATAACATTAGCCATGAGCTAAAAACACCATTGAGTTTAATACTTGCCCCGATCAGCCAGTTACAGCGAAGTAATACAGACCCCCAAGCTCAAAATCAACTGGCTAGTATAAAACGTAACTGCCAACGCTTACTTGAACTGATCAATCAACTTTTACAATTGAGTCAACGCCCTAGTACAGCTATTTACACTGTTAGCCCTTATTCCATTACAACCTTTTTAACAGACTTAGTGGCAGATTTCAGTGCTCTGTTTGAGCAAAAACAACTGCAATTTAGCTTTGATGATACTACCTCAACAACATGTAAGATTAACCTTGCTCCCGAACATGCTCATTCTATTTTCAGTAACCTGATAAGTAATGCGCTTAAGTACACGCCTAACGGCGGTAAAGTCGATATTCAACTTGATGAAGTGCAGCAACAACTGATTTTTAAAATTACTGATACAGGTGTGGGTATTGCCAGTGAACATCAACAGTCGATTTTTCAGCGCTTTACCCGCGTAGCATCATCAGAGCCTGGCAGTGGTATTGGCCTGAGCTTAGTAAAGCAACTTGTAGAGCAATACGGTGGGTCTATCAGCGTAAGCAGTAAAATTGCTGAGGGAAGTTGCTTTACTGTGTCATTGCCTATGGTTGAGTGTGCTGAAAATCAGGTTAATAGCATTACGCAACTACGCGACTCACAACAGACATTACTGATTGTTGAAGATAATAAGGAAATGGCTGAACTACTACTTGCTTTGTTTAATGCAGAATTTAACTGCATCTGTGCAGCTGATGGTCAGCAAGCGCTTGATTTATGCCAATCAGACCTACCAGAGCTCATTATCAGTGATGTAATGATGCCGAATATGAATGGCTATCAACTGTTAGCAGCACTCAGAGCAAACCCGGCCACCAGCCATATTCCGGTGTTATTACTTTCAGCTAAAGCAGATACCCACAGCCGCTTGAAAGGACTTGATTTATTAGCCGATGACTTTTTGAGCAAACCTTTTGAGCCCACTTTACTAGTAAGCAGAGTAAAAGGATTGCTTAATCTTAGACAAATTTTAAACCAGCATCTAACAGCACAACTGGCAGCTCCTCTGAATAGTGATACAGCCGCTGTGACAGTACAAAATAAAGATTATTCCTTCACTGAAAAACTCAAGCAAGTAGTACAAGCCCATTATCAAGATGAAAACTTTTCGGTTGAGCAATTAGCCTCAGCCTTATGTTTAAGCTCCCGTGCTCTGCAACTAAAAATGAAAGCCTTGTATTCACAAACTCCCTCTGACTATTTACGCAATACTCGCTTAGAGTTTGCAAAGAAACAGCTAGTCGATGGCCATTTAGCGATTGGTAAAGTAGCAGAGCAAGCGGGCTTTAGTTCGCAAAGCTATTTTGCGCGAAGCTTTAAGAGCTATGTTGGCTTATCACCAAAACAGTACCGAGAAAAATATCAAAAACGCGTTGAATTTCGCATCAGTGAATAAACTTTTCGTCTGAGTGCTATCAATAAAACACTGATTTTTATAGCTTATCCATATAAACATTAATAACAACAAAGCCCATATTGCGGCGTTATTTACTGCATGAGATATAAGTTAAGGAAAGTCATATGCTCACCAAAACACACAAAGCGATTTCGATTACGTTACTTGCTGCGGCACTGACTGCATGCCAAAGTACTTCGACCACCACAAGCAATAACAATAGCCCAGATATAAACGAAGTGACACAGCAGCAATACAATGGCCCAAAAGCTCGGATCGCTGTTGCCCGCTTTACTGACAAATCAAACGATTCACGTTGGTGGCGTAAAGAAATTGGTGAAGGTATGGCTGATCAACTAACAACCGCATTAGTTAGCACCAATCGCTTTATTGTCTTAGAACGACAAGCACTTGATGCCGTATTATCAGAACAAGACCTTGCTGTATCAGGCCGTGTGAGTGCAGCTTCAGGTGCTGCTTATGGTGAAATTGAAGGTGCCGAAATTGTCGTAGTTGCCGCTGTTACTGAATTCGATGATGACAATTCGGGCACCCGCGTAGGCAGTGGTGGCTTTATCGGTGACGTATTTAGCTCAGTGTCGGCGGGTTTTTCAAGTTCGCACATGGCGATAGATTTGCGCTTGATCGACACGCGAACTTCACGTATTTTAGCCGCTACCAGTGTTGAGGGTGGCAGTAAAGATTTTGACTTTACATCAGCTGCTACCAACTTTGGTGGTGCACTCGTTGGTGGTAACTTAAGTAGCTGGTCAAACACGCCAAAAGAAAAAGCACTGCGTGAAGTCATCGTCAAAGCCGTTGAGTTTTTGGAATCAAAAGTACCAACAACTTATTATCGCTATAATAGCGATAACACCATTGCAGCAGGCCATACCGCACCTGCACCACTAAAAGTAACCGCAGCTGCAGCACCAGCTAAAGCGCCAGTTGCATCGGTTAATGTTCCAACTCACAGAATGCCTTACTACGAAAAAACAGACTTAGCCATGTCACGACTGAACTTGGTTTGTTTAGGTTATTTAAAAAGGCAGCCTCACTACGAAGAATATGAAGTAGAAGACGTAGAGTACGATGAAGCAACGGTGATTGCACTCACTGAGTATCAGCAAGAAAATAAGCTGAAAGTGACAGGCCTTGCGGATGAGACGACTAAAAAATCTCTTGATGATTCAGGGTGTATTGCCAAAACGAACAAATCAAGTTTAGAAAGCCTTGGCAGTATTTTTAAATTTAATTAAGCAAACTAACAGCCAGTACCAGCACTGGCTGTTTAAAACCTTAGTTATAAAATTTGTAATAGCTCACCACGATAAAAATCACATAACAACCAAATTTGTTGAAATGGATGGTACTTAGGCACATCAAGGTGAGTAAGTACTGACTTAAAATCATCAAGATGCCATATAGTACTGGCATTTCGAATTAATAACCAAGGCTGCGTAGATTCGTAATGTTTCTTGGCTTTTTGTGCCAACAACCGATGCAAAGCACAGTGCAGACGCTCGTTACTTGGAGCTAAAGCCATTTCAGCAAGATCTCGTTGCATTGAGATAGACAGCGGCCTACCTAACACCGCCATTGCTTCTGTTTCACTGGCATATAAATGGGCGACTTCAATATCGAGCCGCTCATCACCTTTATAACAACTCACGTCTGGCTTACTCGGTGTGTTATGCCAAATATTTCGCATGCTTACACCAAACTGCTTTTCGTAGCAGCGCAAAAACAACTTTGCTGCACCATGCTCAAGTGCTATTTTCTCTCGTTCACTTTCACGATTCATTTAATGTTGCATACACATCTTTTAATAACCCTGAAGCGCCAAAACGAAATAACTCGGGTTGTAAATACGCTTCACCCATAATTGATTCAGCTAACGCTAAATACTCAGCAGCATCGGTGACTGTTCTGACTCCGCCCGCAGCCTTAAAACCAATTTTTTTACCACTCGCTTTTATGGTGTTTAACATGGTATCTGTTGCAGCTAGAGTTGCATTAACAGTCACTTTACCGGTACTGGTTTTAACGAAATCAGCACCGCCCTCAATTGCCAGTTTAGTGGCCGTTGAGATGAGATCATCGCTTAATTCGCCACTTTCTATAATTACTTTGAGTTGCGCTTTATTGCTACATGCCTCTTTTGACGCTTTAACATACTCTGAAACTTTGCGTTCATCACCTGCAATTAAAGCTTTATAGGGGATCACTAAATCAATTTCATCAGCTCCGCGCTCAATAGCAAACAGCGTTTCATTTATCACTTGCTCTAACGGTTGCTCCCCACTAGGAAAGTTAGTAACTGTAGCTACTTTGACTTGCTGTAGTTCACGCTCAGCGAGTGCAAGCTTAGCGTCGCTTACAAACTGGCTATACACACAGACCGCAGCAGGAATACCTAACTTTGGTTCAATACTGGCAACCAAGTTATTAATGGTTTCTGTTGTGTCGCTGTCGTTCAGAGTTGTTAAGTCCATCAGTGCCACCGCTTGGGCAGCGCTTGTTTGCATTTTAGTCATAGCTCTTATATTTGTGTTGCCATATTAGTGACCTATAGTAGCAAATTTTTATCATTCGGCTATAAATCATAACTAATCACCATAAGGCTACTTATTTACTTGTAACTCGTCGCAATCCCTTGTTAACTAAGTCTTAAGCCAAAACAAACCACCGGGTATAACTTTTAGTTATATAAACTTGGTTTTAATTATTTTTTACTTTTTTTAGAGCACTATATTCTGCTTGCCTGCAATAAGCAGTTTCGTTGATGTGTTTTAGGGGTGAGAACAAAGTGCAATATTTACCAATCTTTACCAAATTAGACGACAAACCAGTACTGGTAGTCGGCGGTGGAGATATCGCGTTACGCAAATGCCGTGCGTTTTTAAAAGCACGTGCCAATGTGACACTAGTCGCCCCTGAGTTTTGCGATGAGTTGCTCGCTCTTGCTAAGCAAGATGAAGTAAACCTGATTTCTGATACTTTTAAAGAGCAGTATCTGGATCAGCAAATGCTGGTAATCGCCGCAACTGATATAGACAGTGTTAACAAAGATGTTTTCGAACTTGCGAATGCGCGCAATATTTTCGTTAACGTGGTGGATGACCAACCTAAGTGCAGCTTTATTTTTCCATCAATTGTTGACCGTGATCCAATCACAATTGCGATTTCAAGTGCAGGCACAGCACCAGTTTTAGCACGTCGTTTACGTGAAAAACTAGAAACACTTATTCCACAACATATTGGTCCTCTCGCTACATTAGTAGGTAGCTTCCGTGATAAAGTAAAACAGCGCTTTAAACACTTTGCTGATCGTCGCCAGTTTTGGGAGGGCGTATTTGATTCATCAGTGGTAAGCAAAGTACAAGCGGGTAATACCGAAGCTGCTTCAGCGCAATTAGAGCAACTATTAGATGCTAAGCCAGAGCCTGAAGGCGAAGTATATGTTGTTGGTGCAGGCCCAGGTGACCCAGAGTTATTAACACTAAAAGCACTGCAATTAATGCAACAAGCCGACGTCGTTGTTTATGACTACTTGGTTTCTGATGAAATTATGGATTTAGTACGCCGTGATGCCGACTTAGTTTGCGTAGGTAAACGTTTAGGCGATCATAGTGTTGCACAAGAAGATACTAATCAGATGCTGGTCGATTTTGCCAAACAAGGCAAAAAAGTATGCCGTATTAAAGGTGGCGACCCGTTTATTTATGGTCGTGGTGGTGAGGAAGTGCAAGTGCTAGCCGCTAATCAAGTACGTTACCAAATTGTACCGGGTATTACTGCCGCTGCAGGTTGTAGTGCATATGCTGGTATTCCACTTACCCACAGAGATCATGCGCAAGCCATTCAGTTTGTAACAGGTCACTGTAAAAAAGATGGTCAAGAATTAGATTGGCAGTCACTCGCAAAGCCAAATCAGACATTAGCAATTTATATGGGAGTGATTAAATCACCGCATATTCAAGCACAATTATTGAAACACGGCCGCGGTGCAGACACCCCCGTTGCCATAATCGAAAACGGCACACGTAAAGAACAACGAGTGGTTACAGGGCAATTAGGTGAGCTGGCCGATTTGATTTCGCGCCATAGCATTATTTCACCAGCCTTATTAATTATTGGCGAAGTTGCATCATTGCACCATCAGCTTGCATGGTTTGGTAAAACCGAGCAAACCAGCAGCTTTGCCCAGCCAATCACTGGCGTAGCTTAATTTAACTTTTAATCATTTTAGTAGGACGACTAACAATGGCTTTAACACACCTTCAGCAATTAGAAGCTGAAAGTATCAAAATCATGCGCGAAGTAGCTGCTGAGTTTGAAAACCCGGTGATGCTTTACTCAATCGGTAAAGATTCATCAGTGTTATTACACTTAGCACGTAAAGCGTTTTATCCAGCAAAAATTCCATTTCCACTTTTACACGTTGATACCAACTGGAAATTTAAGGAAATGATTGAGTTTCGTGACCGTCTAGCTAAAGAGTATGGTTTTGATTTAATCGTCCACAAAAACCCTGAAGGGTTAGAGATTGATATTAATCCGTTTGTACACGGCTCAGCAAAGCACACCGATATCATGAAAACGCAAGGCTTAAAGCAAGCGTTAGACAAATACGGCTTCGATGCTGCATTTGGTGGTGCACGTCGTGACGAAGAGAAATCTCGTGCTAAAGAACGTGTTTACTCATTCCGTGATAAGCACCACAGATGGGATCCAAAAAACCAACGTCCAGAGCTTTGGAATACGTACAACAGCCAAGTTAACCCGGGTGAAAGCATTCGTGTATTTCCATTATCTAACTGGACTGAACTTGATATTTGGCAGTATATCTACCAAGAAAACATTGAAATGGTTCCACTTTACCTTGCTAAAGAACGCCCTGTTGTAGAGCGTAACGGCACGCTAATCATGGTTGATGACGAGCGCATGCCATTGGAAGAAGGTGAAGTACCACAAATGAAATCTGTTCGTTTTCGTACCCTTGGTTGTTACCCGCTAACAGGTGCAGTGGAATCAACGGCAGGAACCTTAACTGAAATTATTGAAGAGATGCTGCTTTCAACCTCTTCTGAGCGTGAAGGCCGCGTGATTGATCACGACTCTGCGGGTTCAATGGAAAAGAAAAAACGTGAGGGCTATTTCTAATGTCTAAAACAAACGACACAATTAATGAAGTAAGAGAGTTAGGCATCGACGCCTACCTTGCGCGTCAGCAAGACAAAAGCCTTTTACGCATGCTTACCTGTGGTAGTGTAGATGACGGTAAGTCGACCCTGATTGGCCGCCTTTTACATGACAGCCATCAAATTTATGAAGACCAACTTGCTGCACTACATAAAGACAATGAAAAAGTCGGTAATGCGGGTGAAGAGCTTGATTTAGCACTACTTGTAGATGGCCTTCAAGCTGAGCGTGAGCAAGGTATTACGATTGACGTTGCTTATCGTTACTTTTCAACAGCAAAACGTAAGTTCATCATTGCTGATACGCCAGGACATGAGCAGTACACGCGCAACATGGTTACCGGCGCATCAACCAGCGATGTGGCGATTATCTTAGTCGACGCTCGTTACGGTGTACAAGTGCAGACTAAACGTCATAGCTTTATCTGCGATTCGCTCGGCATTAAGCAGTTTGTTGTTGCAATCAACAAGATGGATATCGTCGATTTCGATGAAACCGTGTATGAGAAAATCAAAGCGGATTATCTAAAATTTGCAGAGCAGCTAAATGTTACTAATATCAAGTTTGTACCTATGTCAGCACTCAAGGGTGACAACGTAGTAACACGCTCTCTACACACACCTTACTACACAGATAAACCACTGCTTGAGTTACTTGAAGACTCACCAGCGGCTGAAATTGATAGCGGTTTTGAAGCACGTCTTCCTGTGCAATATGTTGTGCGCCCTAACTTAGATTTTCGTGGCTTCCAAGGCACTTTAACGTCTGGCAAGTTCAGTGTTGGTGATGCAGTAAAAGTTTTACCATCTGGTAAAAGCTCAAGCATTAAAGAAATTGTGACTTTCGATGGTAACCTAGATACGGCTGAAGCAGGTCAAGCAATCACTTTAACGTTAAATGATGAAATTGATATCAGTCGTGGTGATGTTATTGTGCCAGCAGCTTCAAAAGCGGCTGTTACTAACCGTATTCAAGCTAAATTAGTATGGATGCATGAAGCACCGTTAGTATTAGGTAAAAGCTACAACTTTAAGTTAGGCAGCAAAAACACCTCAGCAGTGGTTAGAAAGATCGATCACACCATTGATGTAAATACCCTTGAGCATGGTCAAGCTGACTCATTACAACTTAACGAAATTGCTATTGTAACCTTAGAGCTTACTGAAACAATTTTGGCCGATGAGTACCACAACAACCATGAAACAGGTGCGTTTATTTTAATTGATCGCCTATCAAACTTAACCGTTGCGGCAGGTATGATTGAGCAATTACTTAGCACTGAAGAGCAGCAAAGTAGCTTTAGCGACTTTGAAGTTGAATTTAATGCTTTAGTACGCAAGCACTTCCCTCATTGGCAAGCGCTTGATATAACTAAGCTTAAATGATCATTATTCGCCTGTTATAGGAAGTAAAAAGCATGTATCAACAGCTGGTATTAACAGGCATTATGCTGGTATTAGTGGGGTGTCTTTTTGGCACTCGACTAAAACCAGCATGGTTATTTGTCGGCGCTATTGGTATTAGTTATTTAGCAGGGCTGATCAGTCTTGAAGATATGCTAATTAACTATGCAAACCCTTCTTTAATTACGCTTATTCTACTTGTACTCGTTTCGATAGCTGTAGAAAAAACCACGCTAGTGCAAAAGCTTGCTCAGTCTCTTTCGAAAGGCAGCCTGACAAGTTCGGTGACAAAACTAGGTTTATCAACTGCCTTTTTATCATCATTTACTAATAATACTGCGGTAGTGGCATCACTGATTAGTGCAATAAAAGAAAGCCCGACCCATTCACCTTCTAAGCTTTTATTACCTTTATCGTATACCGCCATTTTAGGTGGCACAATTACGCTGATTGGCACTTCAACCAATTTAATTGTTAATGGCTTTGCCGTTGAAGCAGGAATGGAGCCCCTTGGTTTTTTTGATTTTACCTTGATTGGTTTAGGCGCATTGAGCGTCGGACTTATCACTATTTTGGTGATGCTCAAGTATTTACCAGATAACGGTAAAAACGACCAAGAAGTGGTGCCCTTTTACCTTGAAGGTAAAGTAGAAACAGGTTCGAAATTAATTGGTAAAAGTGTTGAAGAGAATGGCCTTCGTGAATTAAAAGACTTGTTCTTAGCCGAAATAATCCGTGGTGATAAACGAATTTGCGCGGTTACACCAAAACAAGTTATCAAAGAAGGTGACGTACTGCTGTTTGTAGGTGACATAAAGTCAGTGCCTCTGCTTACCCAATTTGATGGCTTAAAAGTTGTGCACGACAAACATGAGAAAGACGTTGAGCACCTAGTTGAAGTTGTTGTTAGCCATTCTTCAAAATACATTGGTAAAACAATTAAAGAAGTTCGCTTTCGTGAGCAGTTTCATGCAGCCGTTATTGCTATTCGTCGCGGCCATGACCGTTTACAAGGCGGCTTAGGTAAAGTTCAATTGCAAGCGGGTGACTCATTGATCCTTGCGCCTGGCAAAGAGTTTTACTCGCTACCCAATTTAAAGCGCGAGTTTGTTTATATTTCAGGTCTTGATTTACAAACCCATTTAAAACCTAAGCAATCAAATATTGTGTTAGCGAGTTTTGCAACCGTATTGGGGTTAAGTATTATTGGCCTTGTTCCCTTAGTGAAAGGCCTACTCGTTCTTCTTATCGGTTTAATGCTAACGGGCACAATCAAGCTAAGTGAAGTAAAACGTCGTTTTCCGATTGAGTTACTCGCAGTAGTGGGTAGTGCTATTGGCCTTGCCAAACTCATGATAGGCACAGGGCTTGCCGGTGAAATTTCATCAGCCATGTTATACGTTTTAGGTGACTTTGGGCCCTACGGGGCATTTATCGCAATATTTTTAATGACGGTTTTGTTTACCGAACTCATTACCAATAATGCCGCTGCTGCGCTTTCGTTTCCGGTAGCGTATGCACTAGCCGTTGGTTTTGATGTATCACCGTTGCCTTTTATTATGGCTGTCGCATTTGGTGCATCGGCTAGCTTCATTTCGCCATTTGGTTATCAAACTAACTTGATGGTTTACAGCGCGGGAAACTACCGCCTTAAAGATTATATTGCCATGGGCTTACCTTTATCGATTATTTACTCGATTACGGTTTTAACACTCATACCACTGGTATTCCCATTTCAATAACGAGAGTAAAGACAATGGATGAAAATATCGTTTGGCATAATTACGCCATTAGCAAATCACAGCGTAGTGAGCAAAAAAAGCATAAGCCAACCATTCTATGGTTCACTGGTTTTTCAGGTTCAGGTAAAAGCACTGTTGCAAACGCACTAGAAAGCGCATTAAACCAATTAGGCGTTCACACCTACCTACTCGATGGCGACAATGTGCGTCATGGCTTGTGTAAAGATCTTGGCTTTACTGATGAAGACCGCGTTGAAAACATTCGTCGCGTAGGCGAAACCGCAAAGTTGATGGTCGATGCCGGTCTTGTGGTATTAACCGCATTTATTTCGCCGTTCCAAAGCGAACGCGATATGGTAAGAAACTTAGTAGAGGATGGTGAGTTTATTGAGGTATTTTTAGATACCCCGCTTGAAGTGTGTGAAACCCGCGACCCTAAAGGGCTTTATAAAAAAGCCCGTGCAGGTGAAATTAAGCACTTCACCGGTATAGACTCAGACTACCAAATCCCTGCATCGCCAGAAATTAAAATCGATACCAGCAAAAACACCCTAGACCAATCGGTGCAAGAACTGGTAGCGTATTTAAAACAACAGCAAATTATAGGTTAAGTCATGAATCAAACGGAACTGCTAGAAGAAATATTACTCCTCGCACGCCAAGCAGGTAGTGCAATAATGGGGATTTACGAAAAGGACTTTAATGTTGAGTACAAAGCTGATGAAAGCCCAGTTACCGACGCCGACCTAGCAGCTCACAAAGTGATTGTGAATGGCTTACAACACCTCACCCCTGATGTACCAATTCTAAGCGAAGAAAGCGCTGATATTAGCTGGGATATCCGTCAAACTTGGCAACGCTACTGGTTAGTAGACCCAATTGATGGCACCAAAGAGTTCATTAAAAAGAATGGCGAGTTCACCGTGAATATTGCCTTGATTGAAAAAGGTAAACCAGTATTGGCAGTTGTCGATGCACCGGCATTAGGTGTGTCGTATATTGCTGCTGAAGCAATTGGTGCCTTTAAAGATAAAGGTGATGAGCGTATCGAACTTAAGGTAACCCGTAAGCCAAATAAAGGGCTGATCCGTGTTGTCGGAAGCCGCTCACACCCTTCTCCTGATTTAGCAGAATTCGTAAAACAGTTTGAAGATGTAGAAATGGTTTCAAAAGGCAGCTCGCTAAAACTTTGTCTTGTTGCCGAAGGTAGTGCTGATATATACCCACGCCTTGGCCCAACCTGTGAGTGGGATACGGGAGCAGGTCATGCGATTGCCGAAATAGCAGGTGCAACGGTTAGCAAACTCGATGGCAGCCCACTACTGTATAACAGTAAAGAAGAATATCTGAATCCGTTTTTTGTCGTATCGGCCTTACAGAACTAAAGATTTCCGTTAAATATCGTAGGCTGGGTAGAGCACAGCGAAACCCAGCATTGAGCCATAAACTTTAATATTCCCTACTTTATAGGCACTCCTATCTAGCCAATAAGTCCTTGTTCCTATAGTATTTTGCTATCTTATCTATTAAAGGAATAACCATGACGACTGTTGAAAAAGCAATTGAAGCCGGCTATGAGTCACAAATTAGCGCACTATATAAAGCGCTTTCACAAGGGGTGCTTGCCGCTAATGGCGATGAAAGCGAAATCACAGCAGCTGAGGCACGTTTTAAGAAAGGTTTAGCATTCGCCGCAGACATTAAAGCTCGCGCACTTGCAGCAGCAGAATAAATACCACAACTGGGCTTTTCTAAATGAGCCCAGTTCTCTTCCTTTGTAAGTCTCTCCTTACAGCATAGTTATCTAAACACAACGCTAAAACATGCATTCTTAGTCGCTTTTCTATATGCTGCGCGACAATTATTATTCTAATAGTGGAGTGCTAATGAACACACATCAAGATGCTATGCCGTATGATGCATCGACAACAAGTAGTAACTCAAAATGGAATCTTCATGACACCCAATGGGTGTTAAGTTTATTTGGCACCGCAGTCGGTGCTGGGATTTTATTCTTACCAATTAATATCGGCATCGGCGGATTTTGGCCATTGATTATCATGGCATGCCTTGCTTTTCCGATGACCTACTTAGCCCACAGAGGCTTAGCCCGATTTGTTTTATCATCAAAAAAGCCTGAAGCTGACTTTACTGATGTAGTAGAAGAGCACTTTGGCATAAATGCGGGGCGCTTGATCTCTTTACTGTATTTTCTCTCTATCTTCCCTATCTTACTTATTTATGGTGTTGGCCTAACAAATACCGTTGATAGCTTTATCGTTAATCAGTTAGGCATGGAGTCGCCACCACGCGTGTTGTTATCTGGTGTACTCGTTGGCGGTATGATCAGCTTAATGCTGGGTGGCGAAGCATTGATGTTACGTGCTTTTTCGATACTTGTTTATCCACTTGTCGCTATTTTGTTTTTCTTATCGATTTATTTAATCCCAAGCTGGCAAATGCCAGATGTATCTGTACCTGAGTTTTCGGGCTTCATGAAAACACTTTGGTTATCAATACCTATTATTGTATTTTCATTTAGCCATGCAGCTGCAATATCAAGCTTTGTGCATGTACAGCGTGCTCACTACGGCAACAATGCTAAAATGAAGTCAGAAGCAATTCTGAAGCGTACCAGCCTACTATTAATTGTGTTTGTTTTACTGTTTGTATTCTCGTGTGTGCTGTCACTATCTACTGAACAAATGGTACAAGCAAAAGCTGATAACGTTTCTATCTTGTCATTCCTTGCCAATATCACTGATAACTCATTTATTGCGACCTTAGGACCATTAGTTGCCTTTATTGCGATTACGTCTTCATTCTTAGGTCACTTCTTAGGTGCCCGTGAAAGCTTCAACGGTCTTGTTAGTAAGCAAGCACATATGAACCCTAAACTCGTTGATAAGATTGGCACTGTTATCATGTTCTTCGCTATTTGGTATTGCTCAGTGATCAACCCAAGTATTTTAGACATGATGGATCAGTTATCAGGCCCAATCATTGCCATGATACTTTTCATCATGCCAATGATTGCCGTTTATAAAGTACCTAGCTTACACAAATACAGAAACCGCTTGAGCACACTGTTCGTATTAACAGTTGGCTCTCTTGCTGTATTTGCGCTTATTTACAGCATGATTCAATAGTCAACAACTGCTTATACATTAAGAAGCCCAGCAGGGAAGCCTGCTGGGCTTTTTTAGTTCGCGAGTTTCGAGAGTAAAGTTAAAAAGGGTAACGTTTTAAGGTCTGGTAGATTGGGTAGAGCGAAGTGAAACCCAACACAGAGCTATCAGCTTTCAGCGTTCAGCCGCTCGGTGGAGGTGTTTTGGTCAGAGTCTCCCCTAAGCAATAAGATCCCGCCGGAGGCACTAAGAATTGCTAGGTTCTAGGAAGAGTGTCGTTGTAGGAATGGCTTTAGCCATGAATGTGTTTGTTACGGCCTAGATTCGGCACTGACGTACTTCCTACACGTTTTGTTGCTGAGGGAGTCTCTGCACTATACAACCCCACATTTCAGCTGACGTCTGACGGCTGAAAGCTGACAGCTCCAGACGCAAAAAAGCCCGACTCTTTCGAATCGGGCTTTCTTTAATTTGGAGCCTGGCAATGTCCTACTTTCACATGGCAAATGCCACACTATCATCGGCGCTGTTTCGTTTCACTACTGAGTTCGGCATGGGGTCAGGTGGGTCCAAAACGCTATTGTCACCAAGCAAATTTGGTTTTAATTCGCTCTTTTGAGCAAATTAATAAATCTGGAATTCTGATATCAGTAAATGTCTACTTTAGTTTCTTAACTTCTGTCTGTTACGCTGTCATAAAACGCGTTTGGCGTTGTATGGTTAAGCCTCACGGGTAATTAGTACAGGTTAGCTTAATGGCTCGCACCACTTCCACATCCTGCCTATCAACGTTGTAGTCTTCAACGGCCCTTCAGAGACTTTAAAAGTCTAGTGAGAACTCATCTCGAGGCCTGCTTCGCGCTTAGATGCTTTCAGCGCTTATCAGTTCCGAACGTAGCTACCGGGCAGTGCCATTGGCATGACAACCCGAACACCAGCGGTTCGTTCACTCCGGTCCTCTCGTACTAGGAGCAACCCCTCTCAATTCTCAAACGCCCACGGCAGATAGGGACCGAACTGTCTCACGACGTTCTAAACCCAGCTCGCGTACCACTTTAAATGGCGAACAGCCATACCCTTGGGACCGACTTCAGCCCCAGGATGTGATGAGCCGACATCGAGGTGCCAAACACCGCCGTCGATATGAACTCTTGGGCGGTATCAGCCTGTTATCCCCGGAGTACCTTTTATCCGTTGAGCGATGGCCCTTCCATTCAGAACCACCGGATCACTATGACCTACTTTCGTACCTGCTCGACGTGTCTGTCTCGCAGTTAAGCTGGCTTCTACCATTACACTAACCGTACGATGTCCGACCGTACTTAGCCAACCTTCGTGCTCCTCCGTTACTCTTTGGGAGGAGACCGCCCCAGTCAAACTACCCACCAGGCACTGTCCGTAACCCCGATTAGGGGCCAACGTTAGAACATCAAAACTACAAGGGTGGTATTTCAAGGACGGCTCCACAAAGACTAGCGTCTCTGCTTCAAAGCCTCCCACCTATCCTACACATGTAGGTTCAATGTTCAGTGCCAAGCTGTAGTAAAGGTTCACGGGGTCTTTCCGTCTAGCCGCGGGTACACAGCATCTTCACTGCGATTTCAATTTCACTGAGTCTCGGGTGGAGACAGCGTGGCCATGGTTACACCATTCGTGCAGGTCGGAACTTACCCGACAAGGAATTTC